>NZ_JBQWIE010000041.1:0-31742 GCF_056745525.1 Parasediminibacterium sp. HNIBRBA5674
AATTCCATCTTAAAGCAACGGATAAATTTAATTTTATTGTATCAAAGAGCTAATTTATCTTTTGTACACCTGTGGTGAAGACAGGTACCATTGCTAAAGCTATTTTCAACGCTTACGCTTTCACCAATTTTACCACCACATCGTATTAGTACCTCTTGTTATTTTGGCGGTAATGGTTTGGCTGTTGTAGCCTGTGGCGGCTATGGTAAGCACTTGGTTGCCAGCACCTATTTTCTCAAAATGTGCCACGCCTGTAGCATCGGCAGGTTCGGTTTTTAAGGTGCTAGTAAGTGTGGCATGTGCAGTAGTAATAGGCGCTTGTGTGGCAGCATCTTCTATATGTATGCTTAGGCTATTGTGCCTTGTACCAGTAATAATCAGCTTGGCTGCAAGGTCCATAGCTTTGGCTAGCTCGCTTTTAGGAAAATACGAATGTGCCAACTCTATCAGATGGTCTATATACGTATCCATCTCATCTAGCAAAGGTGCTATTACATCTGTGCCAGCCGCTTTTTTGTGTTGGTTGGCAATTGCAGGTTGTTCTTTGGCTTCGCTAAAAGCTGTGATGGTGGCTTTTATTTCGGCAATATTGGCTGCGGTAATATTGGTAAGCGTAGCCATGTTATCTTCTAGTGCTTTTACCGTAGCGTTTGCCCTAGCCACACTTGTGTTAGCATCGGTTTGTACATAGTATTTTTCAGGATGGTCAAGCTGTGTAGCAAGGGCCGTATTGCCAGCCCGCTTGGCTTTTACCACCGCACGGCCTGTGTAAATAACAATTGTTTCTGCCATGGTGTTTCTTAAGCTAGCTTTTGTTTCGCTTTGGCCAGTAGTATCGGTGGCTTGTGTGGTTTGTGCTGCTTCTAGCTTGGTAATGCTGCTATTGAGGTCGCTAATTTCTAAGTCGGCCTCTTCAACGGTGGCTAGTTGCGTAGCGTAGGTTTGTGTGAGCTGCTGTACACGCTTACCAGCAGAAAATCGGGCTTCTTGATGGCTTGTCATAACTAATATTTTGTGTGGTTACTAATGGTAAAGTAGGCATTTACTTACATACTTTTTTACACTGCTATGAAAGTACAACACAGTTTTTACATTCCATTAATTATATGGCAATTTTTTTCTAAAAAAGATATAAATGATGCTTTTGGGTAGTGAGTTGCAGCTGTATATGGGCAAATCTGCGTGTGAGAAGGGCCTATTTGCATGTCAATAGTATGTATCTATGTGTCAACACCCTAAATCCTTGTGTAAGTATAACAAATCTGTATGTAAGAGCGGTTTATCCGTATGTCAATGCCTTATATCCATGTGTAAGTATGATGAATCTGCTTGTAGGCATCCATTATCTAAGTGTCAATACTTTCAAGCTGTGTGTAAGCGCCTTTAATCTATAGGTAAGCAGGTGTTACAAAACACGGCCTTAGACAAGGCTGCTTTTTTATTACGCTATTAGCAATTTTACAAACAACCACACAAAAGGCGTAGCAAGTAATAGTGAATCAAAACGATCTAAAAAACCACCATGACCAGGCATTATTTGACCACTATCTTTTACGCCAGCCATGCGTTTTAGTTTGCTTTCTAATAAATCGCCTAGTGTGCCAAGAATAGCTGCAATGGTAGCAATGCCAATGATTTCTATGTCAAAAGATTTGGTAATAAAAAAAGGAATAAATGCAGCTAGTGCAATACATAAAAAAGAGCCGCCAATTGTTCCTTCCCAAGTTTTTTTAGGTGAAATTTTAGAAAAAGGTGTTTTGCCAATAAACGAACCAACAAGGTATTGCATGGTATCATTTATCCAAATGCTAGCAATTAAACCAACTGGAACAGCCCAACCAAAATTTAAGAATAAACTTGTGCCTTTAAACAACGTACCATCGTTTCTTAAACTCATCATTAGCCCCCAACTTAAAGAGATATATACAAGCCCAAAAGCAGAATGTGCTAAGGCTTTTACATTCAAATTCTTTTTTAATAAAATTTCGTTTAGGCAAAATACAATGGTAAACAACATAATGCCATACCAGCCAATGGCGTGCACTGGTATACGACCTATTTTGTAAGCATCATTCGTCATGTAAAGCATAAAACTCCAGCCCAATAACATGATGGTATTTCTATGAAACGATGAGATTTCTTGATACTCAGGATCAATTAAACCAACAAGCTTTTGGTATTCTATCCAGCAACCAAAATGCACCACGGTAAACAAGGCCAAAAAACTCCAATGATTGTACAGCAAGCCAGCAAGCATTACTGCTACAAATATGAGGGCTGTAAGTGCTCGTGTTTTAAAGGTTTGAATATTGAAAGCCATAAAGGGATGTATGATGTATGATGTATGATTTGTGATGTATGATTGGGCTAATTCAAAAGCGCCTTATCTAGCAGACTTTTGGCAATATCTTTTAGTTCTATTGGTACAAGAATTTCTATATCGCCAAAGTTGAGGTAGCTGCTATCTTGCTTGTTTAATAGCTGCACAGGAATTTGATTTTCTGCCAACATACCTTGAATAATAGTTGCCTCGGCGAAACTGCGTGTTTTGTACAATAAATACCATTGCTGCATGTGGCTAGGCTATTTCTAATGGTGCTTGTGCTAATGTTTTGTTGCTTTCTTTTTTAAAGTAGTGTAACCATGCAATCATTGCTGCTGCACTTGCAATACCTAGCAAAGCTATTTGCCAGCCAGTTAGTTGCGTTTTATCTAAATCTTGTAATACTTTTTTATCAACCTTACCAGATAAAGACAAATAGTATATCTGCGATACAGCAATAGCATTATTTAAAAAATGAGCTAAAATATTGGTCCAAATATTTTTACTGTAGTAAAACAATAAGCCCAATACTGCACCCAACATGGCTCTTGGCAAAAAGCCAAAATAACTAAAGTGAATGGCACTGAAAAAGATACTTGTAATTGCTATCGCTATCCAAGGTGTTTTAATCCAATTGGAGAGCAATTGCTGCAAAGCGCCTCTAAAAAATAACTCTTCTAAAATAGCTGGTGCCAATGCAATGATGAATAAACCAATAATATAATCGGCTACCGATTTTATTTGCACCATCGATAGCATTTGGTCTATGTATTTATCTTCTAATCCTTGAAAATAGGTTCTTGCGCCTTTACTAATAGGTATTAATTGATTGATTTCACCTAAAGCGCCACTTAAAAACAAGCCTGTACAGGCTACCAATATTACAAGACCAAGCTGCTTTGGCGATACTTTTTTGTTAAAGCCTAAATAGTTAAAAGGCTTACCATTTACAATTAAAGCGAAGAAAAAAGCAGGTGTAAAAAACAAAAACAAAGTGCTTACTAGTTGTATAACCTTGTTTATGTTGGCATTTTCTGGCTTTAACATTTCTGCCTCGGTAAGTGAAAAAAGACTACCACCACCCTTCATTGCAAAGAAAATAATTATAGAAGCAATACCTGCAATAACTAAACCACCACCTGTAAGGCCAAGTAATATTGCAAGCTGGCTAAAGTAGCTCATTTGCTGTTTTGTAGGTGCTTGTTGCTTTGGTATATAATCTTGAAAAGTGGTAATAGGCGTTTGTTCCTCTTGTGGCAATTGTGCGTCATTTACGTCCATAAAAAATAAGCTTGTAAATTTGTAGTTTATAATCAAAGATACAAGTAGAAAAGTTACAAGTTTCAGGTTACAGGTTTCAAGCGGTTTACGCAAAAATCTCTACCAATTTAAATTATCTGTAACTAGCAACAAGTAACTTGTAACAAACAAATTATGGTATTAATAGACAAAATAGAATTACCAGATTTTCCATTATTGCTAGCGCCAATGGAAGATGTAAGCGACCCGCCATTTCGTGCTGTGTGTAAGGATAATGGTGCAGATTTGATGTACACTGAATTTATCAGCAGCGAAGGGCTCATTCGTGAAGCCATTAAAAGTCGCCAAAAGCTTGACATATTTGATTACGAAAGACCAGTTGGTATTCAAATATTTGGTGGTGATGAAGATAGTTTGGCGCTTGCGGCTAAAATTGTAGACGTTACCAATCCTGATTTGTTAGATATTAATTTTGGCTGCCCTGTAAAAAAAGTGGCTTGCCGTGGTGCTGGTGCTGGTGTGCTAAAAGATATTGATTTAATGGTGCGCTTAACAACGGCGGTAGTAAAGTCAACGTCTTTACCAGTAACTGTAAAAACACGTTTGGGCTGGGATGATGATAGTAAAAACATTGAAGAAGTAGCCGAACGATTGCAAGATTGCGGTATTAAAGCATTGGCAATTCATGGCCGTACACGTAGCCAAATGTATAAAGGTGAGGCAGATTGGACGCTGATTGGAAAAGTGAAAAACAATCCTCGTATCAACATCCCAATTTTTGGCAATGGCGATATTGATAGCCCACAAAAAGCGGTTGAATACAAGAACAGATATGGTGTAGATGGTATTATGATAGGTAGAGCAGCCATTGGCTATCCATGGATTTTTAGAGAGATAAAACACTATGTACAAACTGGCGAAATGATGGCTGGCCCTACATTAGAAGAGCGTGTAGCAGTTTGTAAAAAACATTTGATAAAAAGCGTAGAGTGGAAAGGCCCTAAAGTGGGCATTTTCGAAATGCGTAGACATTATGCCAATTATTTACGTGGCTTACCAAACATTAAAGACTTTAGGGCTAAGCTAGTAACGCTAATGTTAAAAGAAGAAGTGATAGAAGTTTTGGATGAAATCTTAACGCATTATCAAGGAATAGAAATAGCTCGTAGCCCTATAGAGCTAATTGATTATCACGAAAAATGCCCTTTGTAATATTAATTCTGCATTAAAGCTGGTGGTAATTGCATTTTTTGTAGCTAAAGTGGCTAATTTGTGTGATTACAGTCGTTTTTTAAAATTATTTCATGAAGCAAAATTTTTTACTTTTAATCTCATTTACAAGCTACACAGCAACATTTGCACAAATACCTGCTACGTATTATGATAACGCAAACAACAAAAATTGTGCAGGCTTAAAAACTGCGCTCAAAACCATTATTACTTCTGGTAATAATCCTCAAACATATACAGCATTGTGGACGCAATATCAATTAACCGATATAAAGCCCCGTACGGTTGGTACTGGTTCTACAAATGTGATTTATGATATTTATTCTGCAAAACCAGGTGGTACAGATCCTTATCAATTTACACCAGGCAGTAGTGCAGTAGTTACTGGTGGTCAGCAAGATGTAGGCAGTGGTGGTACAGCCGAAGGCCAATTTTACAATAGAGAACATAGTGTACCTAGAAGTTGGTTTAGCGGTAGCACTAGTGTACCCGGCCCAGCAACAGATTATATGATTTTGTATCCTACAGATAAATATACAAATGGTAAAAGAGGTGATTTACCTTATGGTGAAGTAGCCACAGCTACACAAACTTTTTTAAATGGCACTAGATATGGTTCTTCGGCTGTAGCTGGTTTTACTGGTTCTGTTTTTGAGCCTATCGATTCTTTTAAGGGTGATGTTGCTCGCTCTTTTTTCTACTTTATTACTCGCTATGAAGATAATATTCCTACGTGGTCAGCCAATGCAGTAGCTGCACAAACGTTTGATAATAGTACATTTCCTTCGGCAAAATTGGCGTACTTACAATTGATGCTTAAATGGAATAATCTTGACCCGGTAAGCGCTAAAGAAATAGCTAGAAATGAAGGTGCATATACGTTTCAAGGTAATAGAAATCCTTATATTGACCATCCTGAATATGTAGGAATGGTGTGGAATAATACTTGCCCCGGTTTAACGGCTTTGCCTGTAGATATTGTGTTTTTTACTGGTAAGTTACAAGCTGATAAAGTAGTGCTTAATTGGGAAGTTGAAAATGAAGTAAACTTTAAAGAGTATGTAGTAGAAAGAAGTGTAAACGGCACTCATTTTACAGCTATTGGCTCTGTAGTTGCAACAGGTAGTAAAGCTTATACTTATAGCGATGATGCCAATAGTAATAAAGGCAGCCGTGTATATTATCGCTTAAAGAAAGTAGATAAAGATGGTTCTTTTACTTACAGCGATGTATTTAGCTTGCACATACCATTAAACGTAAAATTCAGTGTGTATCCAAATCCTGCGAGTGATGTTATTCAGTTACAATTCAACTCAAATAATAACGCTACGGTACAAATTGTAATTACAGATTTAGTAGGTAAAACATTGATGAATAAAGCGTTTGCTACGAATAATGGCTTAGTAAAAATTAGCACTAATACACTAAACAATGGTACTTACTTGGTAAAAGCTATTGTAGCTGGTGAGCAATATTTACAAAAAATTGTGGTTGCTAAATAACTTGCGTTTAAACTGTTACGAAACAAAATAGGCTGCCATTTGGCAGCCTATTTTGTTTAATCAAGTGTGTCAACTCTATTTACTCACTACTAAAATTTGAAATGTACCTTGTATCATTTTAGGCCTTGCATTACCTACAGCAGGTTCTGTATCGGCAGCAGGTAAGTATAGTTTGTGTGTCGCTTCATCTATACAAATGGTTCTAGCACTCTTTTTTGTAGTAATGGTTTCAGTTACTGTAAACTTATCTTTTGTGTCTTCGTGAATAACTGTAATAGCACCATCGCTACCATTTGAGGTATAAATGTTTTTTAAAGCTGGGTCAAATGCGGCACCATCGCAGCCTTTGCCAATAGGTAATTGGGCTATTATTTTTCCTGAAGTTGCATCTACTGCTACTAGAAAATTATTATCGCCACAAGCGGCAAATAAACGATTGGTCTTAGTATCTATGGCCAGGCCTGTTGGCGCTTCGCCAGGTAGTAATGACCAATGCGCTTCTACCTTAAAAGTGTTAGCATTAATTACTACTATTTCATTTTTATCTTCAATATTTACAAATATTTTACCAGCATTATTGCTTACAGCTGTTTCTGGCTTGCCACCAACTGCAACGGTAGCCACAACTTTATTAGTGGTAGGGTCAATAAATGTTAGGTCTTTACTTCTGCCATTGCAAGTGATAAGTTTTTTAGAAAAATCATCATAAAAAATAGCATCAGGATTAGTGCCTGTAGCAATAGAATCCGATACAGCAAAGGTTTTTAGGTCAAACACAAATACATTATTTAGCCTGCCATTGCTAGTGTAGCCTTTGTTAAGCGCTGGTACAAAAGCAATACCGTGAACACCAGTTGTGCCAGGAATAAAACCTAACGAATCACCGGTAGTTTTATCTAAAATATTTACTTGATTGCCATGCGATGTAAATACACGGTTGCTATTTGGCTGTACAGCAATATAATCCCAGCCACCATTACTAGCTATTTTAAAACTGTTGGTTACTTTAAGCTGTGCATTGCTAGTAAAAGCAATGGTAGCAAGTATTGTAAGCGATAAGATGTGTTTCATTTGTAAGTAAAATTTAGTTGTTTCCATAAAGGTGTGCAGCTATTCTGATGAAATTTTGAAGCCATTATTTAAATATGAGAACTCACTTTCTAGAATAATTTTTAGTTTTTCTTAGCAAAATGCCATCTTACCGAAAGGTTGGCAACCCTGCCATCTATCGGTGCCCAAAGTGGCTTAAATGTTGGGTTTGTAATGCTACCAGTGTACAATGTTTCGTAATTACTTTGGCGATAATCCAACAGATTTTCGCAGTTTAAAACAATACTTAGTGTTTTGCCAAACTTGCGTTCTATTAGCGCAGCCATAAATAAATAACCTGGCGTTTTACTATCACCATCTCTAAATTGTGGCCCCGTGTAAGAACCCTCAACACCAATGCGCCAGCTATCGCCAAACTCTTTTAGTACCACAAATGCAAAGCGATTTTTAGGTGTTAATGGTACAAATTTATTTTGTGGCAAATAATTTCTATTGGCTATTGTAAATGTGTAACCAGCATACAATTCTAAGTCATCTAATTGTAGTTTTACATAAGTATCAAAACCTTGACTGGTAATATTATTGCCAGCATTTGCAAAAGATACGGTGTTGTTAGACTGAACAGTAGCGATTACAGGATTATTAATTTGCGTTAAAAAAAATGCTTGGTTAATGAAGATATTGCTATGCTCGTTAAAGTCATGCTTGTAGTTAAATTCAAAATTGTAACCAACAGATTTTTCAGCACTTAACCCGCTAGGTAAAGGTTGTATGTTTTCAATATTATAGTCTACATTTTGAGGTGTTAAAGCATTTGGTGTTTTATAGCCCAAGCCAATGCCTAAACGAGTAGCCCAATGCTCGTTAAAGCGATGAAATACTGCAATACGTGGTAACACAAAATCCCCATAAGTAAAATGATGGTCAGCACGCAAGCCTGCTTCAAGTGTGGTATGTTCAGTCATATTACCAGTGTATTGGGCAAATGCGCCAATGGTATTGTTCTCGAAATTATTGAGTAAAACAGGGTCAGAAGCTAGCTTTTTAAACTTATCGCCAGTAGCGTTAATACCCATTACCCAACTATTTTTATCTTTTGGAATAAACAGAGATAACTCAGAAAAATAATTGAGTTGATTGCCTTTAAAGCTATGTGTTGCAGTATTAATGGTACGTGTAAAAGAACTGATGCTGCCTTTTAGTTCTAGCTTTTTGCCATTGCCTAAAAACTGTTCTACTAGTATATCGCCAGTATTTCTGTTGCTAATATTCTTCTCGTAAAACTGATGAAGACTTGTTGTAAAGCCGTCAATCACTTGCATATCGCCACCATTTCTAGTTTCAAATGTACCTGTGTAGCCAAGTGCAATATTGGTTTTAGCAGAAGGATAAAAAAACAATTTTGGATGCACAATAATGGCATCAGTTTTAGCTACATCAGAGAAACCATCACCATTTACATCAACTGCTGCTTGCTTAGTAATGCCACCAAAAAAATTGTAGCCAACGCTTTTGTTACGCTTAGCAATGTAAGTGTTAAAATTGCTTTCCTTAAGCGATGTTTGGTTTAAAGTAATCACCCCTTCTTGGTAAAAATTGGGCTTTTTAGAAATTAAATTGATTAAACCACCAATAGCACCACCACCATATAAGGTAGATGCAGAGCCCTTTACAAGCTCTACTTGTTTTAAATCTAATGGCGGTATTTGTAAAATGCCAAAACCGCCACTAAAGCCATCAAACAAAGGCATGCCATCACGAAGTATCTGTGTATATCTACCATCAAGCCCTTGAATGCGCACATTAGCATTACCAGAAACTGCAGATGATTGTTGAATTTGAATACCGCTTACATCACCCAAAATACTTGCAATATTACCTGGCTTAATGGTGTTTTCTTCATCCATTTCTTCTTTGCCAAGCACCTCAACTTTTAGTGGTGAATTTTCTATGTTTTGATTACTTCTTGTAGACGATGCTACCGTTACTTCTTCTAGTACTTTTTCTATTGGGCTTAATAGTATTTCATATGTGGTGGTATCTGGCAATATTACTTCTAGCGTAGCAGACTGATAACCTACAAAAGAAAACACAAACTGATGTTTACCAGAAGATAGATTGTTGATAGTAGTTGCACCTGTTTTACTAATAATTTTATTTGTACCTTCTTCAACAGTAACGCCTTGCAAAACTTGCTGTGTTGCTTTGTCTTTTACAACGGCTTTAAAAATGTGTTGCGCCTTTGTGTTTGTTAGTACTAGTAGCAATAAACTAGCTATTAACCATTTCTTCATGTTTAAATCCATTTTATAATTAGCTTGTAAAAATGCTCACTAATTCTGTGTGCAAATTGAAGCTAAAAGCCAATGCTTAAATAATGCTGATTATTGTTAAAATGATACGTAAAAGTATAACCAGCCACACTGCAAATTTGTTTTACTATAGATAAGCCTAAGCCATTGCCATCGGGCTTTGTAGCAGGATGACGGTAGAAACGATTGCCAACTTTTACGGCATCTAAATCTGGTATGAGCGATGTATTTACAATAACTAATTGCCCGTTTTTTAAGCTGATAGTAATGCTACCATTTTGAATATTATACCGAATAGCATTGTTAATTAAGTTGCTGATAATTATATCTGCTAAATGGTGGTGAAATTGTGTAACAACAGGTTCAAGTGTCACTGTTAATTGTATATTTTGAGAAGCAATTAACTCATGCAGCTCCTCTAATTTTTGCTCAATTAATTCATTCCATGCAACGGTTTCGTTTAAGCTAAAACGTTCATTTTCTATTTTTGCAAGTAGCAATAATGATTGATTTAATCTTGATAATTTATTAACAGAATGCTCAATAATAGCAATGCTTTGATGATGGTTTTGTAGCATCATGTCATCTTGCATCAAAGTGTCGGTAGTATTGGCTATTACAGCTAATGGTGTTTGCATTTCATGCGCAGCATTGCTAGTAAATTCTTTTAAGCTTTCATATTCTGTAGCTACAGTTTTTGCCATTGTATTAAAGCTACTATTCAGCAAATCGAATTCTTCAATTGTAGTTACAGGTAGCTGTAATACTTGTTTTTTGGATAGTTGAAATGCACTGATATTGGCTATTGTATGGTAAAATGGCTGCCAGAGTTTTTTAAGAATAATTTTATTGATAGTAAAGTTGGCAACAATAATAATCCCAATCATAATGGTAGCTATTGCTATCATTAGTTTCAGTAATTCTTCTGCTTCCATCTGAGACTTTGTAACAATGGCTTTATAATTTTTGCCACATACATTTATGCCAAACGTAAGCGACCTTGATAGCTCAAATTCTTTTTCGTGAGCAATCCACACTTTTTTTGAAGCGTAAACAGATTGATTGATGCGTGTTGATGTTGGTTCAAAGCGAATTTGCTGTTCGTTAGTATTTACAATTTCAGGTAATTCATTGTGTTCTTTTGTGTACTGTATTATTTCAGTTCTTTCTGACCGTAAGCTTTTATCTAATTGCCTTATTAAAACATAGCTAAGCACAAAGTAAAACGCTAAGCAGCCAATTAAAAATATCAAGATTGACGATATCACATTAATGCGGTTGTACCTTGTAGATAGTTTCATACGTGATGCTTAGTTACGAAAATTTATAGCCCATGCCATACACACTTTGCAAGTAGTCGTCAGTGCCAGCTGCTAATAATTTTTTGCGTAAATTTTTTATGTGTGTGTAAATGAAATCGTGGTTGTCTGCCATATCCATATCGTCGCCCCAAAGATGCTCTGCTATTGCATTTTTCGATACTACTCTATTTTTATTAATTACAAAATAGAGCAGCAAATCATACTCTTTTTTTGTTAGTACAATTGAGTTATCTTTTACCAAAACAGTTTTGGCAAGCACATCTATTGTGATGTCTTTAAAGGCAAGTACATTATTACCTTGTAAATTTTTGCGCCTAATAATAGCAGCAATGCGTACGCTTAATTCGGGTAAATGAAATGGTTTTGTAAGATAATCATCTGCACCTGCTTCAATGCCTGTTATTTTATCATCAAGCTCATTTCGTGCTGAAACGATGATGACACCATCGGTTTTGCGATTATCTTTTAAATGGTGTAACAACTGCAGGCCATTACCATCGGGTAGGCCAATGTCTAGAACAATGCAATCGTAGTCGTAACTTTCAATTTTTTCTAGCGCATCGTAATAATTACTTACCGATTCGCATAAGTATTGCTGCTTGGTTAAAAAATCAACCATGCTTTTATTTAAAGAGATTTCGTCTTCAACAATTAAAATTTTCACAATTAAATTTTATCAAAGAACGTTAACAATTTTGGAGAAAAATAGAAGTATCTTCTTAGTGTTTAATTGCTCTGTAATATTTGAAGTTGGTTGTTTGTAGTAATTCGTTTAGGTTTTAATAGTTGTTTTATGCACTAAAATCCTCTTTAAATTGCGTTATCAAGATATATCCATGTTCTATCAATCCGCTATCAACTTTAATATCTTGCGAGAGCGAGCCTTTAATTTACGTTGGGCAAGCGTGCCTGATGATGTCATTCCATTAACCGCTGCTGACCCTGATTTTCCTTGTGCACCTGAAATAGCTGAAGCTATTGCCAAATATGCCTCAAGCAGATATTTTTCGTATGCACCTGCTGAAGGTTATTCCTTTTTTAAAGAAGCCATGGCCAATTGGCAAAACGAACACAGACAAGTGCCTGCACAAGCTGCTTATTTATATCCTGTAGATACGGCTGCATTTGGTATTTACAACGTCTGCAAAGCATTTTTATCAAGGGGTGACGAAGCCATCATTTTCGATCCTGTAGACTTTTTGTTTAAGTATTCCATAGAAACCTGTGGTGCCAAAGTAGTATCATTCAGCGTGCCATTAAATCCAGAAACGGCTTTTGATTACGATGCACTAGAGCAATTAATTACTCCACATACCAAAATGCTGTGTTTGTGTAATCCTTTAAACCCAACAGGTAAGGTATTTACAAAACAAGAACTAGAAATTATTGGTGCAATAGCTGTAAAGCACGGTTTAATTATTCTGTCTGATGAAATATGGAGCGACATTGTATTTACCCCACATCAATATACAAGCATCGCAGCGCTTGATGAAACTATAAGAAGGCAAACTATTATTGTTACAGGTTTTAGTAAATCATATGCTTTAGCAGGTTTGCGCATTGGTGCTGTTATCGCTTTTACTGAGCAGCATTACCAGTTATTAATACAAGCATCTAATCATCAATCTACTATTCATGGTAGTAATGTGTTTGGCCAAGTGGCAGCAGCTACAGCCTTAAACGATTGTGGTTATTGGCTTTTAGCCTTCATTGCTCATTTACAAAAGGTGCGTAACATTTGTGTAAATGGGTTAAACGCTATAGATGGTTTTAGTTGCTTTATGCCACAAGGTTGTTACCTAGCTTTTGCCAATATTCAGAAGACTGGCTTAAGTAGTAGCGCCATGCACGAACTATTATTAAACAAAGCAAAAGTAGCAGTGGTACCAGGCTTGCCTAAATGGTTTGGTGCTGGTGCAGAAGGGTATATAAGGCTAAGCTTTGCTACATCTGAAGAGATTGTAACCGAAGCAATTGAACGAATAAGTAACACAATATCCAAATCAGTATAAATAGACCACTAGATGTTATCAAGTAGTTTTTACTTATTGTAATAATTGATTGGGTCTACCAATGTAGCTTTTGAAAAACTAAAAAATTGACACATGAAAATTGTAGTTATTGGTGGCGGTATCGCTGGCATGTCTATGGGTATTCAGTTGTATAACCATGGTGTTAATGTAGTAGTGTGCGAACGGGATGAACAAATACCTGCAAGAGGCAACGCCTTTTTAATGCATGCAGAAGGCTTATCAGTATTGGAAACATTGACAAACGGCAACAAAGTAGCTGATTTGCCAGGTAGATTGATAGATACGTTTAACTTAAAAAGACCTGATGGTACTGAGGTAAAATATTTAAAACTTGAACCTTGGCAATGCATTAAACGCTGCGACATTATTGATTTTTTATACAAGCTTTTTCCTAAAGAAAAGATTAGAACTGGTAGAATTTTTTCTCATTTTAGATACGATAATAATAAAGCAGTTGCAGCCGTATTTGTAAACGGTGAAGAAGAAACAGGTGATATTTTTATTGGTGCAGATGGTGCTTATTCGGCTGTAAGGCAACATCTTTTTGGTAAAACAAATTTCACGCCTGTAGTGGTTAAAGAAATTGTAGGTGTATTACAACATCCTGAATTGGTACAAACACTTGGAAATACATTTAACAAATATCTAAGCAAAGAAAAAGGCTTGTCTTTTGGCTTTATTCCTACATCTACAGAAGAGCTAGTATGGTTTATACAATTTGATGTAACATTACTACCAATGACTTGTACTAGTAACGAAGCAATGCGTGCTTTTTGCCTAGAACTATTGAAAGATTTTCCAGATGTGGTACATGAAATTATTCGGTGTAACGACTTTGCTACAAGTTATATTTGGAACGCTACCGACTTTGATTTGCTACCAAGTTTTCATAAAGAAAATGTAGTGCTGATAGGCGATGCAGCACATTTAGCAGTACCATTTACAAGCGCTGGCACTACCAATGCATTGATAGATGCAAAAGTGCTTACGACTTGGTTAATGCATACCGATGATTATCAAACTGCTTTTACTGCTTACTACCAAGAACGTGCAATTTTGGTAAAAGAACATACACAACTAGGTAGAGATATTAAAGAAAAATTTTTAAACCCAACACCTGAACAAGAGGATGATATTAAGGTGCCATTAATTATTAATCCTACAACAGTAAAAGCAACAGCACCAAAGCAGATGCGTGTACATTTATTGTATTTCACAGATCCTGTTTGTTCTACCTGTTGGATTATTCAACCACAGTTGCGAAAGTTAAAAATTGAGTATGGTGCTTACTTAGAAATAGAATACTGCATGGGTGGTTTATTACCGTCTTGGGATAATTACAGTCGCGGTGGCATTAGCAAACCTAGTGATGCTGCTGACTACTGGCAGAGAGCTGCTGAAAAATATGACATGCCTATTTACCCTGATGTTTGGATAGAAGATCCATTGCCATCATCTTATCCACCATCTATTGCGTTTAAAGCTGCGCAAATGCAAGACACCGATAAGGCCATTATTTTTTTAAGGCGCATGAACGAAATGCTGTTTTTTGAAAATCAAAATATTGTAGAGAAGAAGCTACTAAGGCAAGCTGCTTATGATGCAGGTTTAGATGCAGCAAGATTATTAAGAGATATTGAAGGCAATGCACAGCTTTTGTTTGAGGCCGATTTAAAATTAGTAAAAGAGTTAGAAATAAATGTGCTACCCACATTTATTTTCACAGATAAATACAATCACTCTAAAGTATTAAAAGGCTATCAAGAGTACGAGCAATTTGAACAAGTATTGCTTGAATTTATTCCTAATGCTGTGAAGAAATCATCTAACGGAAATATCATCGATTTATTTACAAAGTACCCAACACTAACTACGAAAGAAGTATCCTTTTTGGGTAATTTAGATATGCAACAAGCCGATGTAAACTTGCACCACTTATTTGCAAAAGGCTTACTGGTAAAGCATTCTATTAATAAAGGCGATGTAATATGGCGGCTAAACGCGGCTAGCTAACTTAGAGCCTGTTTAAAATCATTTCAATGGTTAATACATGTTGCTTTTAGGCTGCAACTTCGTTAAATTTTTCGCCTTAGGCGTTTAACTATGGCTGCAAAATTCGCCTCGTTTCGCTCAAAAATCACCTATGCATTATTCCATCAAATAATCTTAAACAGGCTCTTAACTAAGAATGCTTCTGAATCACTTCATCTAAGGCGGCACGAAACGAATTGCCAATAGGTATATGATTGCCATTAATATTAATCTCGTTACGGCTAATATAATCTACCTGACTCATGGCTACTATGTAAGAACGATGCACCCTTACAAAGTCATCTGCTGGTAGCTTGCTTTCAAATTCCTTAAGGTTTTGAAGCGTAGTTAAAGGTGATGCTTTGCCTTTTAAATAAATTTGTGTGTAGTCTTTTAAGCCAGATAGATACAAAATATCGCTGAGGTTAATCTTAATTAACTTGTAGTCTGATTTTATAAATAAATAGGTGATTTTATCAGCATTCATACATAGTAAACTTGCGGTGTGTAAACATAAACTAAAACACAAGCATCACAAAAAACTAGATATTTGATTGGTAAAGCTTTTCATTTTTTTAACAGGTTACTAATTTTTTCAGCTGATGAATAAATGGATTATTATTTTTTATGGATGTTGTTTATTTAGCTGCGCTACTAAACAGTCTAAGCCTTTTGTAACAAGAGATTATGTAACTGTAGGTAAAATGATGGATAGCATACAGCCGCCTTATGTTATTGATATTGCCAATAATGGCAAGCATTTGGTGTTTATTGGTTGCGACCATAATAACGATAGCAACCATGCACAGTATAGTGTTATTGAGCGCTACGCAAATAGTTTGCAACCGCAAATAAGCTTTAATGAAGGCGGTCAAATACCTGATTCTATACACTATGCATCTAAAAATGAGGCAGCATTTAAAGACGGTGAAACTGGCGTTTTAAAATATTATTCTGATAAGCTTGGTATAAAAATGCTGAATGGTGATTTGCCTTTTAAAGTAGAGTTGCCATTGGTGTTACAAAAGCAAACTTTAGAAGATTTGTATGTGTATTATGTAATTGAACGCTTCGCTGTGCCTTACCATTATGGTGCTTATGGTAAGCAAAGTTTTGATAGGGTTTTTGTGCAAGACGCGTTACCTTATTTACTTAAAAATGGCTTGCCACTTTTACGCAAACAACAGAGTTTTACGTACTTTAAGCAGTTATATAAACAAACAACCAAACAAGACTTTGACATCAATAATCTCGATTTAGAAGCATTTGACTATGTAAATGATCATTGCCATTTCTGTGCAGTTGGTCGTACTTCTAAAATGACAAGAGATAGTGCATTGCTATCAAAAATTGAAACTGCATTTAAAACGAACGATATAGTTTTAGTAACATTTGGTCATTGTCATGCATTGGCTTTAGAACCTGCTTTGCGACAGTTAATGAGCCAACAATAATTGCTTGTACAGTTAAATAAATTTATTAGCTTCACATTCGAACAAGAATAATCAACTTTTATGCAAGTTCAGAGCATTAAATATACGCTTCTAGATAAAATAGTTTCTATTGATGACGAAGCTCTTCTAAACAGAATTAATGACTTGGTTAAATCTGTAGATATTAATACAACTATTTTTAAAGTAACTGACAAGCAAAAAGCAATGTTGCTTCAAAGTGAAAATGATATTATCGAAGGAAAATTACTTTCAAATGATGCTATAAATATTCAAGAAGACGAATGGCTAAAAGTGTAGTTTGGACAGAAACAGCGCAAAAGTCAAGACAAGAGATACTTGAATATTGGTATTGGCATAATAAGTCCAAAGAGTATCCAAGAAAACTATCGAAGCTCTTTCGTAAAAAATTGAGTTACTACAAGAACAATATTACCTTGGTAAACCAACTGATTTTAAAGATGTTAGAGTTACTCTAGTAAGTCATTTTTCTATCTTTTTTAAAGTTACCGATACACAAATCATTATTGTTGGCTTATGGGATAATCGTAGAAATCCAGACGATTTACATAAAAACTTGTCTATTTAACTACTGCAATTGGTAAAACAGAAAACACAAAATGTTTCCTAAATTATAAAATACTGTGCCACACAATGCCCAACTAGGTTATTTTTGAACCCATGTGGATGATTTGCAAAAAAGAATGGCAACAGTTTTTTGGTAGCCTCACAGGCTATTTGGCAATTATTGTGTTTTTATTGCTCAATGGCTTGCTGTTGTTCGTTTTTCCTGATTATAATTTACTCGACTTTGGCTATGCTTCTTTAGGAAGCTTCTTCAATTTGGCTCCATTTATCTTACTGTTTTTAGTACCTACAGTTACCATGCGTAGCTTAGCGGATGAATATAAATCTGGCACGTTTGAAATTTTAAAAACCTTGCCATTAAAGCCTTTTGATATTGTTGCTGGTAAGTTTTTTGGCGCTTTATTAATAGTAGCGGCCGCCTTAGTACCTACCATTATTTATGCAGTAAACTTACAGCAATTAAGCAGTGTAGGTGGTATAGATATAGGTGCAACTATTGGTAGTTATATCGGTTTAATATTACTCGGTGCAGTGTACACAGCTGTGGGCATTTGCGCAAGCAGTTTTACTAACAATACGGTGGTAGCTTTTATTGCAGGTGCCTTTTTTTGCTTTATACTGTACAGTGGCTTCGATGCTATTAGTAAGTTGCCTTTGTTTAAAACGGATTTAGATTATTACATAGAAATGTTGGGTATTAATTTTCATTACCGTAGCATTAGTAGAGGTGTGGTTGAACTGAGAGATATGATTTATTTCTTAGGACTAATTGGCTTATTACTGCTTATTACCAAACGCAATTTGGTTAAGCGTTAAGTTTCTTTTTTAGAACAATCGAACCAACTTTCAGAATAATTAACATGAAGAAATTAGTGACAAGTAAATACAGTTGGATAGTGTTAACAACAGCTTTTATAGCAATTGTTTATGCATCGCTGTTTGTTTCTTATAGAATAGATTTAACGGCTGAGAAACGATTCAGTCTTACAAAAAGCACTGAAAAATTGGTTACAAAATTAGATAACCAAGTGACTATTGATGTGTACTTAACAGGCAATTTAACTGCTGGTTTAAAAAAGGTTGCAAATAGTGTTGATGAGACTTTGCAACAATACAGAAGCTTTGCCAATGGTAATATTGCTATACATTATATAGATCCATTTGCTATTGACGATGATTCTTTAAAAGCACATTTGTTAGACTCGTTGAAACGCTATGGATTAACCCCTTTTACACAAGTAGCGCAAGAGAAAAAAGGTGCCGAGCAAAGCCAACGTTTTGTAATTCCTGGCGCATTGGTTACATCGGTAAATGGTACGTATCCTATCAACTTTTTAAAAGGTGCTGGCAATAGCGGTGATGAAGGTTATTACAACAATATTGAATCGCTACTTGAGTATAAATTTTCTAGCGCTATTGAAAAAGTAACAAGACAAAGTATTCCTCATGTTGCCTATGCTTTAGGTAATGGTGAATCACTTGGCTACGAGGCATCTGAAGCTATTTTTACACTAGCAAGTGAATATAAATTAGACTCATTTAATCTTAAAACAAACACTTTTGTTCCTAAAGATATTGAGTGCTTAGTGTTATTGCAGCCTACAAGCGTTTTCACTGAGGCTGATAAATTCAAAATTGACCAATACTTACTACATGGCGGCACTATTTTATTAGCCACCGATGTATTAACCGCGTCACTAGATAGTTTAAACATTAAGCCACAAACCATTGCCTTTGATAAGGGCTTGGATATTTACGATTTATTGTTTAAATATGGTGTACGTATTAATCCCGATTTGGTGCAAGATTATCAAGCTACAGATATAAGTTTGGTGGTTGGTTCTGCTGGTGGTAAGCCGCAAAATCAACTATTAAAATGGCCTTATTATCCATTGGTATCTGGCAATAACACACATCCTGTATCTAAAAATTTAGACCCTGTTTTTGGTAAATATGTTAACTCAATTGACACAGTAAAAGCTGAAGGTATTGCCAAAACTATTTTGCTTGCTACTTCTCAGAATGGCAAAAAAATAGGTACGCCAGCTATGATAAGTTTTGAAAGCTTAAAATACGCTGATGATGTAAAAGAATTTACCGAACCCAATATTCCAGTGGCAGTATTGCTAGAAGGTAAATTCAAGTCTTTGTTTGCAAATAGATTATCTGCAGCAAAACTAGACTCACTGCAAAAAGCGAATAATCCTTTTTTGCCGATAGGCGACGAAGAAGGAAAACTAATAGTAGTAAGCGATGGTGATATGTTTTTAAACGAATTAACACAAAAAGGTCCTTTACCAATTGGCTTTAATAAATACACAAACTACACCTTTGCTAATAAAGATTTTTTGCTCAACTGCATGGATTTCTTAGTAGGTAAAAATGGCATTTTTGAAAGTAGAAATAAAGACTTTACGCTGCGCTTATTAAACAAAGAAAAAGTAGAGGCCGATTATACCAAATGGCAACTGATAAACATTGCAGGGCCAATAATTTTGGTGATAATCATTGGCTTGGTATTGCAATGGGTAAGAAAGCGTAAATATGCAGCTTAATTAGGTAGTGCCAATGCGCTATCATTCAATATTACATCATGAATTCACAACAAATAACCTACTTGGTATTCGGTCTAGTATTAGTGCTAGCTTTAGTTTTTGATTTGGGATTATTAAGTAAAAAAAATCAAGCCATTACCATTAAGCAAGCCCTAAACCAAACCTTGTTTTGGGTGGCTTTGGCTTTAGGTTTTTTTGTGTTTATGTGGTGGGAAGAAGGTCAGAAACCAGCACTTGAATACTTGAGTGCTTACCTAATGGAATGGAGTTTGAGTATTGATAATATTTTCGTTTTTATCCTCATTTTCAACGCTTTTAAAGTTAAAGAAAAGTTCTACGGTAGGGTATTATTGATAGGCGTATTGATGGCTATTGTGTTTAGAGTTTTGTTTATTACAGTTGGTGTAGGTTTGGTAGAAAAGTTTAGTTGGTTGCTGTATGGTTTTGGTGCCTTCTTGTTGTACACTGGTTTTAAAATGTTTACAGCTAATGAAGACGAAGAATTTAAACCTGAAGAAAGCAAAATTTATAAAGCCATGCAACGCTTCTTGCCACTTACAGCAAGCGATGGCAATGGTAAGTATGTAATACGTGAAAATGGTAAGCCTTTGTACACATCTTTATTTGTGGTTGTAGTAATGTTGGCTGCTATCGATTTAGTATTTGCGCTTGACTCAATACCAGCAGTGATGGGTATTTCAAGAGATAAAATGGTTATTTATACCTCAAATATTTTTGCAGTTTTAGGCTTAAGAAGTCTATTCTTTTTACTAAGAGGTGCAGTGAGTAAGTTCGATTATTTGCAGCAAGGTATTGCTATCGTTTTGGTGTTTATTGGCGTAAAAATGCTTGGTGAACATTGGATAAGCGAATGGATAGATAAGAACACGCAAGTATTTATTTCACTCGGTGTAATATTGATTTGTATCTCTGGTTCTATCTTCTATTCAATATTTATGAACAAGAAAGGCATACCAAAAGATGTGGTAGATGCATCTGTAAAATAAACAACACATTGTCTTACTCAGTACAACATATTGCCCAAGTAGTTGCTGCGTCTAATACTGAGTTAGTAGATGCAACAATCGAGTATTTGTTAATTGATAGTCGCAAAATTGTTTTTCCAAAAACCTCTTTATTTTTTGCGTTAGCTGGCCCAAGACGTGATGGACATACTTACATAAAAGAAGTGTATGAGCGTGGTGTAAGAAATTTTGTTGTCAACCAAAAAATAGATGCAACGCTTTATCCCAATGCTAATTTTTTATTGGTAAATGATGTGCTGAAAGCCTTACAAACATTGGCTTTACATCATCGCAGTCAGTTTCAATATCCAGTCATTGGTATTACAGGTAGCAATGGTAAAACCATTGTAAAAGAGTGGTTGTACCAATTACTGCAAGCAGATGAAAATATTGTACGTAGCCCTAGAAGTTACAACTCGCAAGTAGGTGTGCCTTTAAGCGTTTGGCAAATGCAAAGCCAACATACTTTAGGCATTTTTGAAGCAGGTATTTCTACCGTTGGCGAAATGGAAGCTTTGGCAAATATTATTCAACCGACCATTGGTATTTTAACCAATATAGGTGAAGCGCACAGCGAAGGTTTTGCTAATGACGTAGAAAAACTACAAGAAAAATTAAAACTGTTTACACATTGTAAGCAACTTATTTATTGTAAAGATGCATTGCCAAAGGAAATGAATATTGCAGCATTCGTTGACGCTTCTACACAATTATTTTCATGGAGTAAAAAAGAAGCTGCTACGGTTCAAATTACTAGGGAAATAAGGCTTCAACAGCAAACAGAAATTGTTTTTTCTTACCAAGGAAAATCATTCTCAATCATCATCCCTTTTACTGACACAGCATCGGTAGATAATGCTATTTCGTGTATTTGTGTTATGCTATTGAGAGGTACTGCTACTATACAAACTAGAATACTACAATTGCAGCCTGTAGAAATGCGCATGCAGTTGAAAAAGGGTGTAAACAATACCTACATTTTAAACGATAGTTATAGTAATGATTTGTCATCGTTAAGCATTGCACTTGACTACTTAAAACAGCAATCAGGCAATACAAATACCACTGTTATTTTATCAGATATCTTACAGGCTGGTATGGCTGATGATAAGTTATATACAGTGGTTGCAAATGAATTGCAGCAGCGCAATATTCATCGCTTCATTGGTATAGGTAAAGCTATTAGTAAACATCACGTGGCATTTGCTAATATTCAACAAACTAGCTTTTACAATACCACAGACGACTTTTTGCAACAAGCCACACACCACCAATTTGGCAACGATTATATTTTGCTAAAAGGTGCTCGTGTATTTGCTTTTGAGCACATCAATCATTGGCTGGAACAGAAGGTGCATCAAACCATTATGGAGATAAATCTCTCTGCAATGGTGCATAATGTAAAGCAGTACCAGCAAAAGCTTTTGCCTACAACAAAATTGATGGCTATGGTAAAAGCCTTTAGTTATGGTAGCGGTAGCGTAGAAGTGGCAAGGTTGTTACAGTTTCATAAAGTAGATTATTTGGCGGTTGCTTATGCAGATGAAGGTGTTGATTTACGTAAGGCTGGCATTACGCTACCCATTATGGTAATGAATGTAGATGAAGCGGGTTTTGATGCATTAGTTGACTATAATTTAGAACCAGAAATTTACTCGTTCAATATTTACAATAGTTTTCAAAAATACTTATTGCAGCAAGGCATTCAGCAATTTCCTATTCATATCAAACTCAATACTGGTATGAACCGCTTGGGTTTTGAGGTTGATCAAATTGAAATATTAGCGAAGCAATTAGTGGCACAACAAACATTTGTCGTAAAAACAGTTTTTAGCCATCTAGTAGCAAGTGAATCTGCTGAACATGATGGTTTTACACTACATCAGGCTAGCTTGTTTGATGCAGCTTGTGCAGTGTTAGAGCAGCAGTTGCCATACACTTTTATTAAGCATTTAGCTAACTCTTCTGGTATTTTTCGACATCCAAATTTACAGTACAATATGGTGCGTTTAGGTATTGGTTTGTATGGTGTAGATAGTGCCAATGGTACTGAATTACATTTACAACCTGTAGCTACATTAAAAACCACTATTGCGCAAATAAGAATGGTAAAAGCCAATGATACCGTAGGTTACAATAGAAAAGGGAAAGTGCTTAGAGATAGTAAAATTGCTACCATTCGTATTGGTTATGCCGATGGATTTAATAGACAACTTGGTAATGGTATTGGCAAAGTGTGGTTGCATCAACAGTTAGCGCCAGTGATAGGCAATGTATGTATGGATATGGTAATGATAGATGTAACCGATATTGCTAACGTGCAAGAAGGTGATGAGGTTGAGGTTTTTGGTATGCATTTACCCATTCAACAAGTAGCGGCTTGGTGCAATACGATTACTTATGAGGTTATGACCACCATTAGCCAACGTGTAAAGAGAGTATATGTAGAGGAATAATGTCTTTTTCTGTTAGAGAATGTCTATAGACTATATAAACTCTTAAACTTTCTGAACTGTAAATCCTAAACTGTAAACTCTACTATATTTGCCCGACCTTAATAATTCGCATCAAATGAAATCGAAACATCTAGTTTTTATCATATTGGCTATCATTTTTGCTGACCAAGCTTTAAAATTTTACATCAAGCTAAACTATTATGCTGGTGAGCATCACAATGTTTTTGGCTCATGGTTTCAGTTACATTTTGTAGAAAATGAAGGCATGGCTTGGGGCTGGAAATTTGGTGGTGGTATTGGTAAAATCATTCTGACTTTATTTAGACTAGTAGCGGTTGTTTGGGGTACTTTTTTATTGAAAGATTTTATAGCTAAAAAATACCACAAAGGGTTTATTATTTGCGCAGGTTTAATTTATGCAGGTGCTTTGGGTAATTTGATCGATAGTATGTTTTATGGATTGATATTTGAAAACAGCGATCCATTTATCAATAACGTTGCTAAAATTTTTCCTAAAGGCGGTGGCTATACAAGTTTTTTACATGGTAAAGTGGTAGACATGTTGTACTTTCCTTTGGTAGAAACTACGCTACCAAACTGGGTGCCTGTTATGGGTGGTAAAGTATTTACCTTTTTCGACCCTGTGTTTAACCTAGCAGACGCCTCTATTTCTGTAGGTGTTATTACCATTTTAATTTTCCAAAATACTTTTTTTAAGAAAGAAGAAGTAGCTAAAACAGAAGAAACTGTTGCGGTAGAAGAAGCGCCTCAGGCTAGCTAACTTTTCATCCCTTCTAATTCTTTTTGCATTCTAAACATTTCGTCTCGTAGTCTTGCGGCTTCAATAAAGTCAAGGTCACGAGCGGCTTTTTCCATTTGTTTTTTGGTTTGTGCAATGGCTTTTTCTAGCTTAGGTATGGTTTTGTATTCTACCTGTTCTTCTGCTGCAATGTTTAAGCTGCCATCATCAAATATGGCGTAAGGTTTATTTGGGTCAAAACCTTTAATATCAAGCACAGAAGTTTGCTTCATTATCTGATCTATGCTTTTCTTCACCGTCATTGGTGTAATGCCATGTTGAATATTATAGGCAACTTGTTTCTCTCTTCTACGGTTCACTTCATCTATGGTGCGTTGCATACTTTCAGTCATTTTATCGGCATAAAAAATAACCTTACCATCTACATTTCTTGCAGCACGGCCAGCAGTTTGCGTTAAGCTTCTTTCGTTACGTAAAAAGCCTTCTTTATCTGCATCTAAAATAGCTACCAAACTTACTTCTGGTAAGTCTAAACCTTCACGTAGTAAGTTTACACCAACCAATACATCAATCTCACCAAGCCTAAGTTGGCGCAGTATTTCAATACGCTCAAGTGTATCTACATCGCTGTGTATATACTTAGATTTTATGTTGATGCGACCAAGATATTTGTCCATTTCTTCGGCCATACGTTTGGTTAAGGTAGTTACCAAAATACGATCGCCTTTCTTTACAGTTTTATCTATTTCGTCTAGTAAATCATCTATCTGATTTACAGATGGTCTTATCTCAATTGGTGGTTCTAGTAAGCCTGTAGGCCTTACCACTTGTTCTACTACTACACCACCTGTCATATCTAATTCATAGTCACCTGGTGTGGCACTTACAAATACCGTTTGTCCTATCAGGTTTTCAAATTCATGAAAATTTAATGGTCGGTTATCCATAGCGCTTGGTAGCCTAAAACCATAATCTACCAACACCATTTTTCTACTTCTATCACCACCATACATACCAGCAATTTGTGGCACAGTTTGGTGGCTTTCATCTATCAAGCACAAAAAGTCTTTAGGAAAATAATCCAATAAACAGAATGGTCTTGTGCCAGGTGTACGTCTATCAAAAAAGCGAGAATAGTTTTCAATACCGTTGCAATAGCCCAATTCACGAATCATTTCTAGGTCAAACTCTACACGTTCTTTAATACGTTGCGCCTCAATAAATTTTCCAATGCCTGTAAAATAATTTACCTGCGCCATCATTTCATCTTGTATTTCGTTTATCACCTCTTGCATAATATCTTTAGGTGCTAAATACAAGTTGGCGGGAAAAATGGCAGCGTTGTCTAGTGTGCCAATGCGTTTGCTGGTTTCTTTTTCAAGGCTTTCTATTTCTTCAATTTCATCACCAAAAAAAGTAACTCTGTAGGCAATATCTAAATAAGGTAAGTTAATATCTACCGTATCACCTTTTACCCTAAAAGTACCTCTAGTAAAATCGCCCTGACTTCTCGAATACAAGCTATTTACCAATGCATGCAAAAAGCCTTGGCGAGAAATGACCTGCCCTTTATGAATACGTACAATACCATTTTCAAATTCGGTAGGGTTACCCATACCATAAATGCAACTTACACTTGCTACCACTACAATATCTCTTCTGCCACTTAATAATTCGCTTGTGGCTTGCAGGCGTAGTTTGTCTAATTCTTCGTTAATGCTTAAATCTTTTTCTATGTAGGTATCGCTTACAGGCATGTAAGCCTCTGGCTGATAGTAATCGTAATAGCTTACAAAGTAGCCAACAGCATTATCAGGAAAAAACTGTTTAAACTCGCCGTATAATTGTGCTACAAGGGTTTTGTTGTGTGTTAATACCAAGGTTGGCCTTTGTGTTTGTTGAATCACATTGGCCATGGTAAATGTTTTACCACTACCAGTTACACCGAGTAAGGTTTGAAACTGTTCGCCACGGTTAATGCCTTCTACTAATTGTTTGATGGCAGAAGGTTGGTCGCCAGAAGGGTGATATGGTGATTGCAATTGAAAAGGCATGGTACGAAGATAACAAGTTGCTATGTTGAATGTTCTGTGCAATTAGCAACTAAATAGAATGAACGATGAATGGTAATTCTAAAATAAGTTGCGTACATTCATGTTTCCAACTCACCAAAGAAAAGGAGGTATTCATGCAATCTACAGATCAGTCATGGAAGCTTCAGGTTAGCATTGGTTAATCTAGCTTATCCATCAAATAATCTGCTGACAACAATGTCAGAGAGCCATCTGCTATAGCAGGTGGCTTTTTTATTCGGCTACAATCCGCTTACCAAAAGGCATTAACGATAATTCTACCAATTTAAAATGCTGACGACCCCAAGGCAAGCCAATGATGGTGATGCTTAATAAAAAGCCAAATAGTAGATGCATTAAAGCGGTGTACAAACCACCAGAAAATAACCAGATGATATTGAAGATAACCGATAGGCAACCTGTGCTGCTACTATCACTTACTACTTTGCTGCCAAAAGGTAGTAATACCATAAAGCCAATTTTAAAACACTGCAAGCCAAATGGAATGCCAATAATGCTTATGCAAAGCACAAAGCCACCAACAAAATAACCTATAGCCGAAAAGAAGCCACCAAATATTAGCCAAATAAGATTGCCAATTGCATTCATAATAGTAGATTGATAGTAATAGAAAAAACTGCGTGTTTGTAAATATAAACCTTAAGTAGAAACACCGCCACCGCCTTTTAGCTACTACATTTTTGTAACCAAATTTTTAAATCCTGCATTCATATAACTTTACAGCCAATAAATAGTCTGAGTAAGCATGGCACTTTTTAATAGGTTAGGTACAAAAGGTAAAGAGATGAGCTTTATAGATCATCTTGAAGAGTTACGATTGCACATTATACGTAGCGTTATTGCGGTATTGGTTTTGGCTGCGGTAATTTTTATTTATAGAGATTGGGTGTTTGATTATATCATCACAGGGCCTATTAATCCAGATTTTATTACTTATCGTGTGCTATGCGATTTGAGCCATACCTTACACATGGGGCAAGCTTTGTGTATGCCACCTGTGCAGGTAAGTATGCAAAGCACCACATTTGGTGGGCAGTTTATAAGTAGTATTTCAATAGCTTTAATTGGTGGTTTTATTGTGGCTTTTCCATACATCTTTTGGGAATTTTGGCGATTTATAAAACCAGCTTTAAAAGAAAAAGAGTTAAAAGGTACACGATTTGTCATTTTTTGGGTGTCGTTCTTTTTCTTTTTAGGTGCAGCTTTTGGCTTCTTCTTGCTAGGGCCTTTTACGTTTAACTTTTTAGCAGGCTTTCAGTTGGGTACAAAAGGGATGCTTGTAACCAAGCCTACATTAACGGATTATTTTGACAATCTTACGAACTTGATTCTTGGCTGTGGTATTGCTTTTGAATTGCCAGTATTAGCTTATGCGCTTACCAAAATTGGTATTGTAACGCCAATGATGTTAAAGACAAGCCGTAAATATGCCATTGTGGTTATATTGATTATTGCAGCCTTTATTACACCTAGCCCTGATTGGATGAGTCAGTTTATAGTGTTTGTACCACTATGGTTGTTGTATGAATTAAGTGTTATTTTATCATCAAAAGTGTATAAAGAGGAACAAAAGAAAGAGGCTGAAGAGTGGGATTAAAAGTACAGCTGTCTGAACCTAGATTTATAGGATTATTGATAGAATACAAATGTTGTTTCACAATGCTGCATAGCGATAAGAACGTACAAGTGTGCGACGCAACAGACGATAAATAGTAGTACTACTGTTGGTTAACAAATAAAATAGCCGCTTCGAAACTTCGAAGCGGCTATTTTATTATTCTTTTAAATCTAGGTTCAGACTTACTAACCTGGCATTCTAGAAATATACTTTTCT
This sequence comes from Parasediminibacterium sp. HNIBRBA5674, assembly GCF_056745525.1. Taxonomy (NCBI): domain Bacteria; kingdom Pseudomonadati; phylum Bacteroidota; class Chitinophagia; order Chitinophagales; family Chitinophagaceae; genus Parasediminibacterium; species Parasediminibacterium sp. HNIBRBA5674. Next base: position 27,826 of record NZ_JBQWIE010000041.1, read on the forward strand.
ATTTCTTTTATTTGGTCAATTACTTGTTGTGTTTTTGGCTTACAATCTTTTGCTTTACGGAAAAAATCTTTAGCCGCTTTGAATTGACGTTTGTTCATAAAAATCTGCGTCATGCTTAAATAAGCAACTGCCAAGCTTTCTTTATCTGAAATGCCCAGACGTAACGCAGCACGAATGTAAGATTCGCCTTGTTTAAGGTCACCTCTTTGCATCGCCATCATACCAAGTTGCAATTTATTGGCACCTTCAGCTTCAGGCATTGGGCTACCCAAATCGTTACTTTGTTTTAAATACTTTTCGGCGCCATCAAAATCTTGCTTCATCATGGCCATATTACCTTTAATAGTATAGTAAGTGCTACGTACAGGTTTGTAAAGCAAATTAGGATACCAAATACTATTCATAATGCGCTCTACTTCTTCAATATTACCTGCTTCCATTGGCTCTTGAATTAAGCGCATTGGGCCAATAACAAAATGGCTTACCAAACCAATAACACCAATAAAATACAACGGAAACACGGGCCAAAAACCAGATACACCAGTTACCTCTAGCAGAATACCGCCTACAATAGCAATGATGCTAAGCCAGAAACGGTATTTGATTAATAAATTATAAAACTTCATAGTTAAGCCTTTTAAAAGGTTGGCAAATATAACATCTGAACCAAGATTTGGTATGATTAAATTGTTTTTGCCAGTCAGAGCCTGTTTAAAATCATTTCAATGGCTAATGCGTGCTGCTTTGTGGCTGCAACTTCGTTAAATTTTTCGCCGTAGGCGTTAAACTATGGCTACAAAATTTGCCTTGTTTCGCTCAAAAACCTTCTACGCATTATTCCATCAAATAATCTTAAACAGGCTCTTAGTCTTTAGCGTCGTTTATTTCTACCCAATAACCATCTGGGTCTTGCAGCCATATTTGTTGTACACCATCTACACGAATAGTGATAGCCTCTTTTGTGCCGTTTACATTTTCCCAAGTGATGTGGTTCTTTTTTAGTATTTCGGTAAATGCTTTTACAGACGTAACACTAAAGCAAGTGTGCTGATTTTTATAGTACTCTTTTTTTGCTTCGGCACCCTCAATTACATGCATGGCTATGCCTTGCCCTGTTTTAAACCAAGCGTGTTTACCATCATGAAACGGTTCTGCTATGGTATCTAAGCCAATAATATCTTGGTAAAAATGTTTACTAGTAGTAAGGTTTACCACATATACAGCGGTATGATTAATTTTTGCGAAGGTTTTATTTTGCCCAAAAATATTAGAAGTAGCTAGTAGCAGCATACCACAGGCAAGCGTGTGTTTAATTGTCATGGCAAGAATGTTTTTTAAGATGCTAAAGAAACGATTATTTTCGCAGCCAATGGTCCCGTAGTTCAATGGATAGAATAGGAGTTTCCTAAACTCTAGATCCAAGTTCGATTCTTGGCGGGACCACCAATTTTACCAAAGCATTTATTTGCTGCGTATTTACAAAAAACAAATCTCCCCAAAACCTTTTTGTTATATTTGATGCAAGTCAACCGAATAAGTGTTGAATTGTAGTATTGTTTACGTAGTAATTACTAAAAGCCATATCCATTTTAACAAATGAACATTAAGTTGAAATTTCCAATACCAGCCAACGAGCAAGACCGACTTTGGGCGCTAGGTGAGTTTGATGTAGACTACACAGAAGTGTCGCATGTGTTTAAAGATTTAGTACACCTTGCAGCAAAAATTGCCAAAACAGAAGTTTCTCTTGTTAATCTTATTGACTCCTATACACAATGGTCTGTAAGCAGTTATGGCTTGCCGATAGATCAAATGGAAAGAACAGAATCTGTATGTCAATATACCATCATCACAGATGACTATTTTGAAGTTAAAGGCTTGTCAAAAGATGAGCGTTTTAAAGACAAATCTTATGTGGTAAACGACCCTAATCTTGACTACTATTTTGGCGTACCATTAACCACAGAACAGGGTTATAATTTAGGTGCACTTTGTGTGATGGATAAAATGGTTAAAGAACTATCACCTGAAAATATTGAGCTTTTAAAAATTGTAGGTAAAGAAGTGGTAAACCGCTTGGTAGCACTAAAAACAATACAAGACTTAAAAGCGCAGGCTGTTGCAAAAGAAGAGCTTCGCAAAAAAGTAGCCCACGATATTAGAGGTCCATTAGGGGGTATCATCAGCCTTACGCAGATTATAAGCATGCAAGGTGAAAACAATAAACTAAGCGATGTGCTTGAGTTTATCAACATGATACAAAAGGCGGGCACATCGTTACTTGACTTAGCTACAGAAATTCTTAACTCAGAAGATAAGCAAGTAGTTACAAAAGCAAGAGAAGCAACGGTTAATGATTTTAGCCTTGAAACCTTTAAGCAAAAATTAGAACGGTTGTATTTGCCGCAGGCAAAAAATAAAGCGATTAACTACACGGTAAGCCTTATGCCAGATAGTGTAGATATGCCTTTTCCTAAAAATAAACTATTACAGATAACAGGCAATTTAATTACTAATGCTATTAAGTTTACACCTGTAAATGGCAGTGTGAATGTTACGCTTGGCTTGTTTAATAACGAGCGTCAACAAACGTTAACAATTAAAGTAGCAGATACAGGTGTGGGTTTAGATGCTGATGCTATTAGTCATATTTTGTCTGGTAATAAAAACACTTCTGATGGTACTGATGGTGAAGTAGGCTTTGGTTTTGGTCTAGCACTTGTAAAGCGCTTGGTTGATGACCTTCATGGTACTATGAATATAGAATCGGTACCAAATGAAGGCACTACATTTACTATTTCGTTACAGTGGGTTAACTAATGTCAACACATCTTTTTCACCAGCTTCTACGTACTTAAAATAACAACTTTGCTTAGCCCTAATATTGTAAATACTAAAGCACCACTATGGGCGAAATGAATACCGAAAAAGCAACCATACTTATTGTAGAAGATGATAGCTTTTCGCAAACCATACTCAATATGTTTTTAAAACAGCAGTACCATACTGCTCTTGCCGATAACGGTAAAGAAGCACTAACCATTTTGCAAAGTGGATTGCTGCCACAGCTTATCATTTCAGACTTACATACACCCGAACTAGACGGCTTTCAATTATTAGAAATACTAAAGGCTAATCCTGCCTATAAAGCCATACCCTTTATAGTGCTTTGTGGTGATGATAGTGAAGCGCAGAAAATTAGATGCACACAAGCAGGCGCTGCTGCATTTGTTATAAAGCCTTTCAATCCTACAGCATTAGCTTCGTTAATAGAAAAATTGCTTAACAGTTTTTGAACTTTTGTACTTTGCTGATGATATATAGGGTAGTAATATTAATTACCCAATAGATACCTGCTGTTATTGTAATTTCAACAGTTAACAACACTAGTTGCTTTATACAAGTATACACTTGCCAATAGATGAGCGCCAAGCAAAAGCCAAACAAAATACAAGCAATAGCTACAAGCTGAAATTATTTAAGATCAAACAACCGCTTTTTTTGTAGGTAAATATTCCAAACTTTTAGTGCTATTAGGTACTGAAACAGCATTCCTATTGCTAAATAGAAAGCATACACAGATGCAAACAATTCAATGTCGAATAATGGCTCCACGCTAAAAGCAACATCATCAAAACGTTCAGGATATTTGTAATGAAGAAAACTGTTACACCCTTGCGAGAATAGTATTACAAAAGCTAGACCCATTAAAGGTGCTATAACAAGGCGTAATGTTTTGTGCGTAAAAATGCATTAGTGCGATATTGTAAGAACTTTTTAATATTAGAACGCAACCAATTGCGTTCTAAATTTTTAAAAAAATGAAATTCTTTAAACTTAGATTTGGTGGTTTAAAAAACTCTCTTATCTTTGCCGCCCGTTTGTGAGGATGGGTAGTTCTTGAGGGGTTTTGGTTG
>NZ_JBQWIE010000042.1:0-27266 GCF_056745525.1 Parasediminibacterium sp. HNIBRBA5674
GGGGGGGGGGCAGCTACTTTACACATTGCAAATATGCAGGGTAAAGTGCTACTACCGCAAGTGCAGCTATTGGTTTTAGGCAATAATAATAGTAGCGTAAACGCCAGCAATTTAGCTAAGGGTAATTATATACTAATAATAAAAGGGAAAGCTATTCAGCAAAAGCAATTTATTATAGATTAAAAAGCATTATTAATTTCCTATTCTAATAAAGCCCCGATGTTTAAAAAACTTCGGACCGTTTTGCCTAATAAACTGCCCATACTTGCAAACTTTCAGCTTTATTGGTGGTTACTATCAGTTGTAGAAATAATGCTAGTTTCTTTGCTGCAATGTTTTTAAAAACCAATAATGAACATGATAAAAGATATTTCCGATAACAGTCAACTTCAAAACTCCCTTTCAAGGGCTGGGGGCGGCTTTTCTCTTTTTGCTTCACTCGTCAATATTCTTGGCACATCTACCAAAAACACAGAAAAGCTAAACGCATTACAACATTATTTTTCTACAGCAAGCGATAAAGACAAGGTTTGGGTAATTGCTATTTTCAGTGGTCGTAGACCAAAACGCATCATTAATTCTACAATATTGCAGCAATGGTGCGTAGAATTGATTCACTTACCACTATGGCTATTTGAAGAATCGTATCACACGGTTGGTGATTTAGCAGAAACCATTGCCCTACTATTGCCTCCAAAGCCGGCAACTCCTGAAGTGGAGATACAAAACGAGTGCTCTTTATCAGATTACTTAGAAGCATTTATGAGGTTAGAAAAAGCTGGTGAAGAAGAAAAAAAGGACTTCATTATTTCTACTTGGATGCAACTCAATCAGGAAGAGCGTTTTGTATTTAACAAACTGATTACAGGCGGTTTTCGCATTGGTGTGTCACAAAAAATGATGGTGTTTGCATTGGCAAAAACAACTAAAATAGAAGCCTCTACTATTGCGCATTTAATCAGTGGTAATTGGCAACCAGCAAGCATTGGCTTTGTTGATTTATTAAACCCCAACATGGCTAGCCAAGATGATAGCAAGCCCTACCCTTTTTATTTGGCTTATGCTTTAGAAGATGAACCTCAAAGTTTGGGCGACATTAAAGAATGGCAAGCTGAATGGAAATGGGATGGTATTCGTGGGCAAATCATTAAGCGTAATGGTGAATTGTACGTTTGGAGCCGCGGCGAAGAATTAATGACTGACAAATTTCCTGAGTATCAAATACTAAAAAATATATTACCAGATGGTATTGTGATAGATGGCGAAATATTACCAACACAAGATTTACAACCCTTGCCTTTTAGCTTACTACAAACAAGAATTGGCAGAAAAACAATCACTAAAAAACAATTACAAGCAGCCCCAATAAGCTTTTTTGCCTACGATTTATTAGAATACAATACAACTGACATTCGCACAAAACCTTTACAAGAAAGACGATTACTGCTTGAAAACATAATCAACAGCACGTTAGCTGGTAATCAACTTTTAGCCAATACCATTCAATTATCACCAACCATACAAGCTGCTTCTTGGGATGAATTGATAACACTTAGGCAAGGTTCTAGAGATATGGGTAGCGAAGGTTTGATGCTGAAAAGAAAATCATCGCCTTACCAAGTAGGCCGTAAAGTGGGTGATTGGTGGAAATGGAAAATTGAACCGATGGTAATTGATGCAGTGCTTATTTACGCACAAAAAGGTCATGGTAGAAGAAGTAATTTGTACACTGATTATACTTTTGCAGTAAAAGATGGCGATAGATTGGTCACATTTACCAAAGCTTATAGCGGCCTTACAGATAAAGAGTTTAACGAGGTTGATGCTTTTGTAAAAGCTAATTCACTTGAAAAATTTGGTCCCGTACGCACCGTAAAACCAGAGCTCGTGTTTGAAATTGCCTTTGAAGGTATTGCTGCAAGCGCAAGACATAAAAGTGGTGTAGCATTGCGTTTCCCTCGTATGAACCGCTGGCGAAAAGATAAAAAAGCAGATGAGATAAACACTTTAGAAGATTTAAAAAATATGTTGCGTATTTACGGCAATAAAAAAGATGGCAACTAAAGCTTTAAATGTTAGACCCATATTTTTTTAACGGATTCTTTTTAGCATGATGAACAGCAATAACATCAATCAAATTTCCGTTTATACGATACACAACTAAAAAGGAAAACGTCGTAACAGATAATCACGCAAATCTTTTCTACCATCAATAAAACCATAATATTCTGGACTGTCCGCTATTTTTCTATAAGCAAATTCAAGTTCTTTTAGTAATTCTTCGCCCAAGCCACTACGTTGTAACTCATACCATTCGTAAGCATCGTAAACATCTTGCTGAGCAAATGAAGAAATAACAAGATTATAAACCATTCCTGCCAAATTTTTCACGTATGAGCATATGAGATGCTTCCACAGAAAGTCCCATATCGCTATTATTTTCAAGCAATTTAACACGCTCATAAAAGCTGTCTAACTCTGCTTGTGTATACCTTTCATTTACAGGTTTTAGTATACTAAGTACAGCATCAAGTTGGCTGTCATTTGCAATATCAATTAGTTGATGTATTTGAGCTCTAGTTACACTTGAATTCATGATAATGTATTTAAGTAAGTAACTGCAATTTATAAATTTTATGCTAAATCTTACTTTGGAAAACGATTTTTACACCAATTTGATTAATGATGTAACTTTTACCTTTATTATCTGTTATCTATCTTACATCTTTAGCAAGTAGCATTATGGTTCGCAAGCAATATCTCACCATCATTATCATAGCAATAACTGTCACAATCAGTATAGCTTTTATCAATAAAACAGATGAAGGCGAAAAACCAATCTTTATACCACCAAGTGTGCAACGCATTGGCAACAGCGCTATTGGCTACAACTATTTAACCACAGGCGACTATCTTAAAAGTGGCTTACCATATAATTTTTACACACTTTTTTTAGGCAAAGACAAGAACAATTTTCTCAACCGTACTGGGAAAAATGCCACTGTTGCCTATGGCTTTAATGTGGTTAAAGGCGAGAATGATATAGATGTGGTGGTACCTACTTGCTTGCAGTGTCATGCACAAGAATTTGAAGGCAAATTGTATGTTGGCTTAGGTAACACCTTTCAAGATTTCACCAATTTTGGCAGGTCATCCAGCTATTTAAACAGCGCTGCTATTAAGGTTATGCAAACCTTTGCCCCTAATCAATATCCTTCTACCAAAGCCATTATCACATCGTTCTCTGCCATTGCACCTTATATGCAAACAGAAGTACAAGGTGTAAATGCTGCGGATAGATTAGCCGCTTTATTAGTGGCACATCGTGACCCACAAACACTAGAATGGCTACCGAAACCAATTTTAGATATACCTAATGAGGTTGTACCAACAGATGTACCTGCTTGGTGGCTGTTAAAAAAGAAAAACGCCATGTTTTACAACGGTTTCGGCCGTGGTGATTTTGGTAAGTTTTTAATGCTCAGTAATATTTTAACGGTAAAAGATACTAGCGAAGCAAGAGAAGTAAACAGCCATTTTGGTGATGTTTTGGCTTATATCAAATCCATCAATCCGCCTAAATATCCCAAAGCAATTGATAATGATTTGGCAACCAAAGGCAAAACTATTTTTACCAATACTTGCAGCAAATGTCATGGCACTTATGGTGATGATGGCAAATACCCTAACCTGTTGATTCCTGCGTCTATTATTCGCACAGATTCTATGTTGTATCTAGGCAATCAACAAAATCCACAGTTTATCGATTGGTTCAATAAAAGTTGGTTTGCACAAGGCGAAAACCCTGCAAGACTAGAGCCTTATAAAGGTTACATCGCACCGCCATTAGATGGTATTTGGATTACTGCCCCTTACTTGCACAATGGCTCTGTACCTACATTACAAGCCTTGTTGAACAGCAAAGAGCGACCGCAATATTGGAAGCGAAATTTCAAAAATCCAACTTATGATTACGATAATATTGGCTGGCAATACGAAACCGTAACCAAGCCAGAAAAACGTACCACTTACAATACCGATTTACCGGGCTATCGCAATGTTGGTCATACATTTGGCGACAAGCTTTCAGATGCAGAACGCAAAGCTGTGATTGAGTATTTAAAGACATTGTAGTAGGTATTTATGTCACCAACTTTGGTACTACTATTTAACATCGTTGCGTCGCACACTTGTACGCTTTTCTCTTTGTTCAGCAACATTACAATCAGTTATCTTTAGCTTCATTTCATCTATTGTCAATTGCAGTCTATCAATCAGCCAACACATATATTACAAACCACCAAAGGCTATCAAATCGTTTCGCAATGGCTTGCCAACAAAGGCTTCCAGCCATTTCAGTTTCAAACAGAAACATGGCAACATATTATTGATGGTAATAGCGGTTTGGTTAATGCACCTACTGGTTGTGGTAAAACTTTTTCGGTGTATTTAGGTGCTATTATTCAGTTTATCAATCAACATCCAAACGATTATCAATCGCTTAAGAACAATGGCTTACAACTACTTTGGATTACCCCTTTAAGAGCTTTGGCAAAAGACATTGGCCGAGCTATGGAAGAAGTAATCGCAGAACTTGGTATGCAATGGCAAGTGGGTATTCGTAATGGCGATACCACTACTTCTGAAAGGCAAAAACAAAAGCGTCATATACCTGAAGTATTAATCATTACGCCAGAAAGTTTACACCTTTTCTTAGCCCAAAAATCATATACAGAAAGCCTTCAAAGCCTTAAAGTAATTGCAGTGGATGAATGGCATGAACTCATTGGCAGTAAACGAGGTGTGCAAGTTGAATTGGCGATATCGAGAATAGTCAATAGTCAACAGTCAATAGACCATAGACCACAGACCATAGATGCAACAAATCATAATCACCATCGACTATCGACTATCGACTATCGTCAGATTTCTCTCTGGGGCATCTCAGCAACAATCGGTAATTTAGAAGAAGCAAAAGATGTATTGCTTAGTCCTTTACAGCAAGCTGGCGTTATTGTAAAAGCCAATCTAGATAAGCAAATCAGCATCTACTCTATTATACCAGATGAAATAGAAAAATACCCTTGGGCTGGCCATTTAGGCATTAAACTAGCCGAGCAAATTGTACCAATTATTGAAGCAAGTACTACAACGCTCATTTTTATTAACACACGTGGCATGGCTGAACGTTGGTATCAAACGCTCTTAGATGTAGCACCACAATTAGCAGGTGCGATTGCCTTACATCACGGTAGTATTGAACAAGAATTACGCTTATGGGTTGAGGAAGCTTTGCATACACATACGTTAAAAGCAGTTGTATGCACAGCTAGTCTTGACTTGGGTGTAGATTTTCGTCCTGTTGATACGGTTATTCAGGTTGGTTCACCAAAAGGGGTAAGTCGCTTTTTACAACGTGCAGGTAGAAGCGGCCATAAACCTGGTGATGTAAGCAAGATTTATTTTTTGCCCACCCATTCATTAGAATTATTAGAAGCAGCAGCTTTAAAATCTGCCATAGAACAAAACTTGATTGAAGGCAAAGAACCGATGCTATTGTGCTTTGATGTATTAACACAATACCTATGTACATTGGCTGTGGGTGAAGGTTTTAGTGCGCAGCGCATTTACCAAGAAGTAAAAAGCACCTACTGCTTTAGCGATATTACAGAAGATGAATTTAACGAAGTGCTATTGCACATAACCATTGGTGGCAAAGCTTTACAGCAATACGATGAGTATAAGAAAGTAGAGATTATTGATGGCATTTACAAGATAAATAACCGTAGAACAGCAATGCGTCATCGCATGCACATAGGTACTATTGTAAGCGATGCCATGATGAAAGTAAAGTTTACAAGTGGTGGCTATATTGGTGTGATTGAAGAGTGGTTTATTAGCAGACTTGAGCCGGGTGATGTATTTACACTAGCAGGTAGAAATGTAGAATTGGTAAGCATTAAAGAGATGACGGCTTTTGTAAAAAAATCAACTTCAAAAAAATCTATTGTTCCAAGTTGGATGGGTGGCAGAATGAGTTTAACAGCCAATTTAGGTCATGTGTTGAGAGAAACGTTTAGCTCTGTGTCGATAGACGATAGACCACAGACCATAGTTGAAGACAGTGGACTGTTGACTGTCGACCATCGACAGTTTTCCCCCGAACTTTCCGCTCTACAACCTTTATTTGCCTTACAAGCACAGTTATCGCATATACCTGCGGCTAATGAAGTGTTGATAGAACAAATAGAAGCAAAAGATGGCTTTCATTTACTCGTATATCCATTTGAAGGTAGACAAGTGCACGAAGCCATGAGTGCTTTATTAGCGCATCGTATTGGGCAAATTACACCCATCACCTTTTCTATTTCCATGAACGATTATGGGTTTGAATTATTAAGCGATCAGCCGATACCTGTTGATGATAGTAATATTTATGAATTGTTTACCAGCGATAATTTGGTGGCAGATATTCAAAAAAGTGTAAACAGTGTAGAAATGGCTTCTCGTAAGTTTAGAGATATTGCTGTTATTGGTGGGCTCATCTTTCAAGGTATGCCCGGTGAGCAAAAAAAAGCAAGGCATTTACAATCATCTGCATCTTTATTGTTTAGAGTATTTAACGAGTACGACCCTACTAACCTACTATTACGTCAAGCCTACAACGAAGTATTTACACAACAAATGGAAGAAACACGCTTACGCACTGCTTTACAACGTATTCAGCAAAGCCGCATCGTTATTACCTTTCCTGAACGTTTAACCCCGCTAAGTTTCCCTATTGTGGTGGATGGGCTTAACCGCAACAATTTATCTTCAGAAAAACTAGAAGACAGAGTAAGAAGAATGCAAGAACAGTTGAACAAGTAGCTAATTGATTACTTGTTGCTAGTTTTATTTTCTTTATTTTCCTTCTTTTATAAAACCAACATGATGCGGCTTTACGTATTTAAGTTCTAAAAATGCGTCATGAAACAATCAACATTCAAAAACACGGTATCGTGTATTGCCCTCTCGTTTGCAGTAAGCATATTTGCTACGTCTTGTAAAAAAGATGAAACACCTACACCTGCAACTCGCCCAGACTTATTATTTTACGCTTTAACCAGCGATAGTAAGTTAAATAAGTACAATGCAACAACGGCAGAAATGCCGACAGCTTCTACAAGTATTACTGGCTTACAAGCTGGTGAAACCTTGTTAAGTATTGACTTTAGACCAGCTACTGGTCAGCTATATGCTCTAAGTAGCAATAGCAGATTGTACACCGTAAATACAGAAACTGGTGCAGCCTTAGTAGTAGGTACAGCGGCTTTCACACCTGCACTAGCTTCTCAAGTAGCCAATATAGATTTTAACCCTACTGTTGATAGAATTAGAATGGTTACCAATAGTGGGCAGAACCTACGTTTACATCCTGAAACAGGTGCTGTTGCTGCAACAGACGGTAGCATTAATGGTGGTGCTTCACCAGCCATTACTTCCATTGCTTATACCGATAACAAAGCTGGCACAGCAACTACTATTTTGTATGATATTGACTTTACCACTAAAAAATTATACAAACAAGATCCACCAAACAATGGCACACTAGTAGAAGTAGGTAACTTAAATGTAAATTTTACTGGCAAAGGTGGGTTTGATATTAATGCAGATAACAGTATTGCATTGGCAACATTTACTGTAAACAGCATTAATAAGTTATACCAAGTTGACCTTACAACTGCAAAAGCAACTTTCTTAGCTGACCTAGCAGCAAATGTGATTGATATTGCTATACCTACTAATCCTGTAGCGTATGCAGTAGATGAAAGTAACAACTTACAAATATTTGACCCTACAAAACCACAAACCATTGTAAGTAAAGCTATTACTGGGTTGCAGGCTGCCGAAAACATAGTAGGTATTGATTTTAGACCAGCTACTGGTCAGTTATTTGCCCTTGGTAGTGCAAGTAGATTGTACACTATTAATGCTTCTTCTGGTGCAGCTAGTATGATTGGTACTGCAGGTGCATTCACACTTACAGGAACTGCTTTTGGTTTTGATTTTAATCCAACTGTAGATAGAATTAGAGTGGTAAGTAATCTTGGTCAAAACTTAAGATTAAACCCTAACGATGGTACACTTGCCGCAACAGATGGCAATATTAACCCTGGTACACCAATGATTTCTGGTGCAGCTTATACTAATAATTTTGCTGGCGCTACATCTACCATTTTATATGTATTAGATGGTGCTACCAATAAACTTTTTAAACAAGACCCACCAAATAATGGCACGTTAGTAGAAGTAGGTGCTTTAGGCATTACGATAGATGCAGCTAATGGTTTTGATATTGGTAGTAAATCTACAATTGCTTACGCAATTATTACTTCTGGTGCAACTACCAAATTATACACTATTAATCTAACTACTGGCACCGCCACTGCAATAGGTGATTATCCTAATAAAGTACGTGCATTTTCTATTGGCTTAGGTTTCTAAAAAAAGTAAATAAGATAATTATACAACTAAAAGCGTCAATTTCTTTACAAGAAATTGACGCTTTTACTATTACGTCTCACCTTTCACTACTTAGCCCTTCTATATTGTTGTGGCCATGTAATATCATCACCTAATTCTTTTGCCGCATCTAAAGCAAAATAAACGTTACGCAGTGATGCCCTTGCTATAAATATCAAATCAGCTTCTTGATTTTGTAAAATGGCTTCTGCTTGTGTAGCTGTTGTAATTAGACCTACAGCACCCGTAAGTATGTTTGCTTCTTTCTTTATTGTTTCTGCAAATGGCACTTGATAGCCTGGCACTAATGGAATTTTAACGCCTAGTATATTACCACCTGTAGAGCAATCAATCACATCAACCCCTTTGGTTTTTAATATGGCAGCTAATTGCACACTTTGTTGTTCATCCCAAGCACCTTCAACCCAATCTGTTGCAGAAAGTCGAACAAATAATGGTAAGTTAGCAGGCCATACCGTGTTTACTGCATCTACTATTTCTAATAATAAACGAACTCTATTCTCAAAACTACCACCATATGCATCTGTTCGATGATTGCTATAAGGTGATAAAAACTGATGAATTAAATAACCATGCGCAGCATGAATTTCAACTACCTCATAGCCTGCTTGTAATGCCCTTGCTGCGGCAGCTTTAAAATCGCTAATAACGCTTGCAATCTCATCAAGTGTTACAGCCGTAGGTGCTTCATCTGTTGGGTAAAATGGCAAAGCAGATGCAGAAATGGTTTGCCAGCCACCATCGGCTTGCGCAATTTGTTTACCACCAAGCCAAGGTGCAGCACAACTTGCTTTTCTACCTGCATGTGCTAGCTGAATACCTGCAACAGCGCCTTGTGTTTTTATAAAACTGGTAATAGTTTGTAGCTTTTCTATCTGCGCATCTTGCCATAAGCCCAAGTCGCCAGCGCTTATGCGCCCTTCTGGCGAAACCGCCGTTGCTTCTTGTATAATTAAACCTGCACCACCCACTGCACGGCTACCCAAATGCACCAAATGCCAATCATTTGCAAAGCCATCTACCGCCGAATACTGACACATGGGCGAAATAACCAACCTATTTTTAAGTGTAACACTTTTTATAGTTAAAGGCGAGAATAATAAAGACATATCAAGGAATATTTGGTTTGTTACAAAGGTATTAATTGCGGTTACAGGTTGCTAGATACTGGTAAACCTTTCAATAAATCGTTTTGTTCTTTTTTTATTTGATTGTGCAAGTTTAAGACTTACACACTTAATTGGATACTCCCGTTTTGGCAGCGTTTTTAATAATCGGTATTATTGGTCAATTAAGTACGCTTATTAGTACAGTTACACAAGTATTGTCGCTATTTACCTATGAGTTTGATGGTTACAAATTTGGATATGCTTTAGGACATTGTATTGCTTGGACAATCTATTTTTACATGATCATAACCCTTTTAAAATATGCTAAAAAATGGACGTCTAAATATACTAATGATGTATCCTAAACCACGATGCAAAATGCTTCGTGCCTTACAGTTGTAAGAGTTTCCACAATTCACGTTTCCTTTTTCACTTTTCACTATTCACGTCCATCACTTTTCACTATTCTTCACTCCTTCCCTATCTTCGCCACCTTATGAATAAAGAGGTTGTTTTAAGCGGTATTCGCCCTACAGGTTTCTTACACTTGGGCAATTACTTTGGTGCTATGCGCAACTATGTGCGTATGCAAGATGAGTATAACTGTTATTTTTTCGTGGCCAACTGGCATAGCCTAACCACACATCCTGATACTAAAGAATTACAATCTGCCGTTCATCGTGTAATTGCAGAAAATGTGGCTTGTGGTTTAGACCCTGATAAAGTGGCTTTATATGTACAAAGCGATGTGCCAGAAATTGCTGAATTATATCTGTATTTAAATATGCTTGCTTACAAAGGTGAGCTAGAAAAAACAGTCACTTTTAAAGAAAAAGTACGCTTAAATCCAGAAAATGTAAATGCTGGATTGCTCACCTATCCTGTGTTACAAGCGGCTGATATTTTAATTCATAGAGCGGTAAAAGTGCCTGTAGGTAAAGACCAAGAACAGCACTTGGAAATGGCTAGAAACTTTGCGCAACGGTTTAATCACCGTTATGGTAATGTATTGCCAGAGCCACAAGCGTTTAATTATGGTGGCGAATTAATTAAGATTTTAAGTCTTGATGGTAATGGTAAAATGAGCAAGAGCGAGAACCAAATGAACACTTTGTATTTAGCCGATACTGATAACCAATTGCGTAAGAAAATAATGAAGGCAAAAACGGCTGAAGCACCTGCTGAACCAAATAGTGTAAAGCCTGATTTTATTGAGAATTTGTTTACGTTAATGAGCCAAGTAAGTACACCCGATACTTTAGAAAAATTTAATGCTGATTTTAATAATTGTGTGATTCGCTATGGTGATATGAAGAAGCAATTAGCCGAAGATATGATTGGATTTATAGCCCCAATTAGAGAAAAAGCTGCGGATATTCAAAACAATAAAGAACTATTGGGCAAAATAATTAAACAAGGTGCTGAAAAGGCAAGAGAAAGTGCATCAGCCACTTTAAAAGAAGTAAGACAAGCGATAGGGATGAATTATTAACCCTAGCCCTAAAGGGAATTTTCTCATAACCGTTTTTATTTGGAAAATATCATTGTTATTTGATACTTTCATTTTCTTTTAACTCATTTTATAACCTTAAAATAATTTCCCCTTTAGGGGACGAAGGGGCATGGCAAAGTCAAAAAAACCAAAACATGTAGCAATAGCCGGTAACATAGGTGCGGGCAAAACTACTTTAACTGAAATGCTAAGTAAGCATTATAGATGGATACCTCAGTTTGAAGATGTAGACCACAATCCTTACCTGATGGACTTTTACGAGGATATGCCGCGTTGGAGTTTTAACTTACAGATATATTTTTTAAATAGCCGGTTAAACCAATTGTTAGAAATACAACGTGGTACAGAAACGGTAATTCAGGATAGAACTATTTATGAAGACGCCAACATTTTTGCCCCTAACCTACACGATATGGGCTTAATGAGTAAACGTGATTTTGAGAACTACTACCAGTTTTTTCAAACCTTAAAATCGATGGTAGAACCGCCAGATTTATTAATTTATTTAAAAGCTTCTGTACCAACTTTAGTATCTCAAATACAAAAACGTGGTAGAGAATATGAAGAAAATATTCGCTTAGATTATTTGAAAAAACTAAATGAATACTACAATAAATTTATTGCTGATTATCATGAAGGGCCTGTGTTAATTATTGACTGCGATAAAAATAAATTTGCAGAAAACGAGGAACATTACGGTGAAATAATTACCAAAATAGATAGCCAATTATTTGGTTTGTTTTAATACAAAATAACTGTTTTAAAAGCCCTACTAAAAGTGGGGCTTTTTAGTCTATACAACCCAGATTTATTACTTTGCACCTCCAAATATGATTACTCCACAAACCATAGAACAGATTAAAAACCGCCTCGATATTATTGATGTGGTGGGTGAGTTTGTGAAGCTAAAAAAGCGAGGTACTAATTATATAGGCAACTGCCCTTTTCACAATGAGAAAAGTCCTTCTTTCACTGTTTCGCCAGCTAAAGAACTGTACAAATGTTTTGGCTGCGGCAAAAGTGGCAATACCATTACGTTTGTAATGGAACACGAAAAGTTGACTTATGTAGATGCTTTACGCTGGCTGGCAGGCCGTTACAATATTGAAATTGAAGAAACACAGGTAAGTGAAGCGCAAAAGCTACAGTTTGCAGTAGCTGATAGTTTATACGTAATTAACAGTTTTGCAACCAAGTTTTTTGATATACAATTATTTGACACGCAAGATGGCCAAGCGATAGCTATGAGCTACTTAAAAGAGCGTGGTTTTAGAGAAGAAATTCTTAAGAAATTTCAAGTTGGTTACAACCCTCAAAGTAGAGATACGCTGGTTAAAGCTTTAATTGCCAATCAATTTAACAAAGAACTTTTACCAAAAACAGGCCTCGTTACAGTTCGTAACGAAACCGAATTGGTAGATAATTACCGAGGCAGAATAATTTTCCCAATTCATGGCAATACAGGTAAAATAATAGGCTTTGGTGCAAGGGTTATTGGAAAAGCAGACAAAGCCCCCAAATACATTAACACACCTGAGAATGATATTTATGTAAAAAGTAAAATTCTCTATGGTTCTTATTTTGCAAGGGTTGCCATAGATAAAGCTGACGAATGTTTGTTGGTGGAAGGTTATACTGATGTGGTAAGCTTGCACCAAGCAGGTATTGAAAACGTGGTGGCTAGCGGTGGCACATCGCTTACCATTGACCAATTGCGTTTGGTAAAAAAATATACCAATAACCTCACCATTATTTACGATGGTGATAGTGCAGGTGTAAAAGCGGCTTTGCGTGGCTTAGACATGGCACTCGAAGAAGGCTTAAACGTAAAGCTGGTATTGATTCCTGATAATGAAGACCCTGACAGTTATGTAAATAAAGTAGGCGCTACGGGCTTTAAAGATTTTATTGCGGCTAATAAGAAAGACTTTATTCTCTTTCAGCTAGAAGTGATGCTGAAAGATGCTGGCAATGATGTAAACAAGAAAAGCGATTTGGTAAATCAAATTGCTGATACCATTAGTAAAATAAACCGAGCCGAAGATTTTACCAAACAGCAAGAATATATTAAGCAATGTTCTGCCATTTTAAAAATTGATGAAGGTGGCTTAACCACGCTAGTAAACAAATACAAGCGTGACAAAGTAACCAAAGACGAAAAAAAGCAATTTCCAAAGCAGCAGCCTTCATTTGATGACATCAATGCAGAATTTGTAGAGCAACCTGAGGACGTTTTAAACGACAATTCGTACTTACTAAATGTAGATGAAAAGCACGAACGTAATGTGTTGCGCATTCTGCTTGACTTTGGGTTAAATCCATTTGATGAAAACCAACGTGTTGCAGATTATGTGTTTAAAGAGATGGAAGGCTTTCATTTTGATAACCCACAGCTTGAGTTGATGCTAGAAATGTACCGGTTGCAGTATAGAGACGGCCTAGAACCAAGTACCAAAACCTTCTTGTACAGCGAAGATGAAACGATACGTAATTTAACCATCGCAATAACTATTTTTCCCTACGAATTAAATGCTGGTTGGGATAATTTGATAGATGGTAAAAAGATTACTGGGCAAGATAATAGTCACCAAGATGTAATTATGAGCCTGAATTATTACAAGTTGCGTAAGATTAAGAAAATGTTTGACCAAAATCAATACGATATGGAACGAGCAGATATAGATGGGCAAATGCAACTCATAAAAATTCACAAGCACTTAAAAGACTTAGAACAGCAAATAACCAAGCAGTTAGGTACAGTAATTTTAAGATAGCTTTTTTAAGAATATAGGTCAAAGACGCATACACCACTTTTTTGCATCTTATAATGATAACTTTATTTTGTATTTTTTTGATTGCTCAAGAAAATAAATACGCTACGATAAAAGCCCTATAAAGTATCAAAAAGATGCAGTGTGCGACGCAACAGCAGCTACATAGTAGTACTACCGTTGGTTACAAAAAAGAAAAACTACTTAAACAAATAGCGTAAACTTACACCCATGTAGTAAGTGGTATAAGGCGAGCCAGGATTGTACACTTTGGGTAGCTGACCAGTAGGCGCTGTTACGTTTAAGAAGGTAAACTGTGAGTAACGCTGACCCAAAATGTTATCAAGCCCTGCATACACATCGAAGCCCCATTTTTTAGGTTTTATACCTACGGCCATATTGCGCCAGCCTAGCTTGGCATTTAATAAGTCGTACGCTGGTGAATAACTTGTATTATCAAGTGTTATGGGCATTCTGTCAGTAAACATATTGGTAGCATTAAAGTAAACACCATACTCTGTTTCTATATCAAAACCAATATTAAGTAAGTTGGGCGCTATACCTGTAACCTTTAAACCAGAATAATCTTTTGTATTATTATTATTATTGTTATCGCTTTTATAATCACCATTTTTACAATCGTAGTAAGAGTAGGTTAAGAAGGGACGAAACAAACTAATGATGCCTTTTTTAGGTATTAATGCATAGTTAACAGCTAATTCAAAGCCATTGTTGCGCACCGTGCCTGCATTGGTAGTGATGGTGTAAAATGGCAAACCATTAGCTGATGAAAAGCTTTGCCCTACAAGCTTATCGGCAATTTCTACAGTAAAAAAAGATAACTCGTAAGTAAGCGATTTTTTTAACGCATTACCCTTTGTACCAATTTCAAAATTGCCACCCCTTTCAGGTTGTACATCCTCATTTATTTTGCCTAACTGTGAGATTAAAACTTGGCTAAAATTAGGTGGTGAATAACCATCACCATAGCTAATGTAGGTTAAACTGTTTTCACCAAATTTATGTGCTAATACAACTCTTGGTGTTATTAAGGGCTGGAAAGCTTTTTTGCCTGTGTTATTTTTGTAATTGTTAGTTCCGGCACGCATGTCGGTAATATCGTACTCAATGTAATTGCTACTTATGCCACCTGTAACGGTGGTTTTGTCATCTATTTGTAGTTCAAGTTGTGTAAAAGCACTCCACATTAAAGGTTTTAACTCGTAATCGCTGGTGAGTGAACCAAGCACACCTGCTGTTTGGTTATACGTTTTTTGATAGTTGACATTTTTAAACACTTCGCCACCAAAACTTAAACGTGCAGGTTTAGCACCAAAATGTGTGCTTAATGTAAATGCTGTACGTGCACCAAATTTATTTTTATTGGTTTTAGTAAGCGAGGTACCCAATGGATTATTGATGGTTTGTGTAGTAGCAAATACACTTGTTCTATTATTGAAGTTATCAGAAAATTTATATTCTTGAGCTAAGCTTATTCTTGCACTTTCAATATCTACCAAAGCATTGTTTTTAATGTAATCAGCATCTGCACTATCAGGATTGTTTAAAAAATTGAGACTATCAAGCTGACCAGCTAATAAATCTCTTGTTTTTGAATAGTTACCATACACAAAGAAACTACGTCGTTCGTCATTAAAGATATCGGCATTAATGCTTAAAAAATCTTTTACAGAACGATGGTGCATTCTAAAACCATCAAGCTCTTGATGACCATAATTAATAAGCATATTCGTTTTATCGGTACCAACACCAAAAGTGGTGTTAGAGCGCTTTAAACCATCTGAACCAGTTAGGTAAGATTGTAATACCGATGTGCCTTGCGGTGCTTTTTGATTGAACATAGTAATAACACCTGCAATGCCTGTACCATAAATACTAGATGATGGGCCTTTAAAAACCTCTACCCTACCAAGGTTATCAAAATCAATGTCATCAAGTGTTGTAGAGCCATCAGCATCTGTTAAAGGAATTTCGTTTAAGTAAGCTTTGTAGCCAATACCATTGTTAGTATTAGTTTGGTTGCCGTAGCCACGCATTACAATTCGGCTGCCGCCGGCTACTGTACGTAATTCCATGCGTACACCTGGCAATAAATTAAGTGTATTGTGAAGCAGCACACCATTGTGTCTATCAAAATCTCTGGGTGTAATAGTACCAATAGAACCAGGTGAGTTAAGGGTTTTACGCTGTGTAGATAAACCAATCACTTGTATTTCATTCATCAAAATATTAGATGGTTCTAGAAACACAAGTAGCACATTATTTTTATCCCCTAGAAATACTTCTTTGGCTAAATAGCCATTACTAGTAACATCAATTTTATTGTTACCAGTCACTAGTACCAACTCAAACACACCATACTTATTACTAATAATTTTTTGATTATTATAAATAACAATAGCAGCAGGTATTGGCTGATTAGTTTCATTATCACGCACCACACCTTTTATTTTTTGCTGCGCAAATACAGTAAAACCATTAGCTAGTAAAAGGATTAAAAAATACAGACGCATATTGTAGTAGGTGGTTATTTTAAAAAAAGCTACAAACCTCATAAGCCGGATTCTGTTTTTACACTATCATTTATCTACGATAAACATTACTGCTTACCTGTTGCTGCCTACCCTGATACATCGAACGAGCCGCTCTCAAACGCATCTATACGTGGCATTACAGTACCCAAGGTTTACCCACACCTAGTATCACTACTAAGTGTTGTAGGCTCTTACCCTACATTTTCACCCTCATCCCAAAACACTAGTGTTTCGGGACAGTTATTTTCTGTGGCACTTTCTCTTTTTGCTTGCGCAAAAGCCGGCTATTCACCGGTAGGTTGCCCTATACTGTCCAGACTTTCCTTTTCAAAACAAGTTTGAAACGATAGTTCGGGTTTGTAGCGTGGCGAAGTTAGCTAGTAAAGCTGTACATAATTTAACTCTATCAGACAAATACATTAAACGATAGCACCAAAAAAGCAACGCAAAGCTCACTTTCACAACAAAAAAATACAGTTTGAAGAAAAAATAGTTATTATCTAGATTATTTCTATAAATTTATTTTGCCTAAAGACCAATCAGGTAATTATTAACTAATTAATCTGATATAAACCCACATCCTATCAATGCATAATGCATCTAACCATTTGATTCCAATATTTGATGCCATACCATTGCCATGTATTATCATTCAGCAGGACGGCTTAAACTACACTATTAAAGATGCAAACAATGCCTTTCAAAAAGCATTTAATACTTGCAAAACACAATTAATAGGAAATAATTTGTCATCAATTTTGGCAGACGAAAACGAGGAACAAATAGCAACGTTGAATCTAATCATAAGTTCTGCAACTACAGTTTTTACCACAAAGCAGGCTGACGCAATTAACGATGTACAATTAAACATCAATAAGAAAAATCAACAACTAGAATATTGGTCTATCACACATTCACCAATACTCGATGACAGTGGTAATGTTGAATTTATTTTACAATCATTTACAAATACCACAGCTACAACTATTGCAAAAAACAAAGTTGAAGCACCAGTAAATGAAGAATCGATTTTACTAGAAAATACTGCAATTGACCGCATAAAAAATAACCAAGCAGCGATTATTAATAGTACAGATGATATCATTTTTTCGATAGATAAAAACTTTAGACTTGTAACCATCAATGCTTCCTATCAGCAACTATTATTTGCCGTTACAGGACGCTTAGAAAAAGAAGGCGACCAAGTACTTACCGGCAGGCTTGGTAAAGAATTAACTGAAAAATGGAAAGGCTATTTTGAAAGAGCATTTAAGGGCGAAAAATTTAGTATTCAAGAAGCCATGTACAATCCTTTTAAGGGCTACAAGCAATATGGACTTATTAACTTCAACCCTGTATTTAATGCGAATGGCGACATTGATTCTGTAGCTTGTTTTGCAAAAGACATTACAGCTTCGACTGTAAGTTACTTAGAGTTAGAAAAATCGAAAATAGAACTTGATAAAATTTTTAGTGCAAGCCTCGATGTAATTTGTGCAGTTGATAAAAATAATAATTTTATTAAGGTTAGTGCTGCATCTAAATATGTGTGGGGCTACGAACCAGAGGAAATGATTGGGCACTCAATATTTGAATTTATCCATCCAAATTATGCTGAAGTTACAAAACAAGCTGTTGAAAAAGTAAAACAAAGCAGTAGTACTACCAACTTTGAGAATAAATACATTAAAAAAGATGGTTCAATTGCAATCATTGAATGGAATGCCAGTTGGGATGCTAAAGAGCAAATACGTTATGGTGTAGCTAGAGATATCACTGAGAAAAAGAAAAATGAAATAGCATTAATTGAATCGGAAAAACAGTATAAAACTCTATTTGAAGATAGCCCATTACCAATGTTTATATGGGAATTTGACACTAAAAAAATATTGAACTGCAACTACGAAGCATTAGAATTATATGGTTATTCAAGAGAAGAATTTTTAAACCTAACAATATTAGACATAAGACCAGAAGAAGATATTTTGCTTATAAAGGCAGTCACGCAAAACGAGGACGTTTATGGCCAAATACACAAACAAGCGTGGCGACACAAAAAGAAAAATGGCGATATTATGTACGTAAACATTCACGCACATATTCTAAATTATCAAGGTGCTCGTTCATCGCTTGTATTAGTAAACGACATTACAGAAAAATTATCTATTGAAAACGAGATAAAACAGACTAACGAACGTTATGAGTATGTACTAAAAGCCACATCTGATGCAGTATGGGATTGCGATATTACAAAAGACATCATTAACTGGGGTGAAGGGGTAAGTACACTTTTCGGCTATAATCCTATAGAATACAGCGGTAAATCATCAACAATATTTTTCAATCTCGTACATCCTGAAGACAGAGAAAGTGTTGTAAAAAGTCTGTACGATGCCTTATATAGCGATGTAATAAACTGGCGTTCTGAGTATCGCTTTTTAAAAGCTAATGGTGATTATGCCTATGTTATAGACAGAGCTTATATCATTAGAAATTCAAGCGGCAAAGCAATACGAATAGTTGGTTCTAAAAGAGATGTCACAGAACGTAACAAAGAATTGCTGCGCTTAAAATTGCTTGAATCTGCAATAACAAATACAAATGATGTTGTAGTAATTAGTGAGGCAGAATCTTACGACGCATCTGGCCCTAGAATTATTTATGTAAATGAAGCATTTACAACACTTACAGGTTATTTACCTAGCGAAGTAATTGGCAAAACACCTCGTATAGTACAAGGCCCTAAAACCGATGCAAAAGAGCTAGAGAGGCTAAAATATCACATGAATAACTTTGAAGCATGTGAAGTAACATTAATCAACTACAAAAAAACAGGCGAAGAATATTGGGTGAATCTTAGTGTAAATCCTGTAGCAGACGAAACTGGTAAAGTGACGCACTGGGTGTCGCTTCAGCGTGATGTAACAGATAAAAAACAGCAGGAAATAAACATGATGAAAGCCATCATTAAAACACAAGAAGATGAGCGCTATGAAGTAGGTGGTGAACTGCATGACAATGTTTGCCAAATACTTACTAGTAGCCAAATAAGTTTAAAAATGCTGAAAAAATATTTACCCGAAAATGATCAACATCGCTTAAACGAAGGTCTAGAATACATTGCGCTTGCCACACATGAAATTAGAAATCTATCGCACCGCCTAGCACCGTCATTTTTTGCAGATACTACTATTGAAGAAGCATTTACCAACTTGGTCCGCACATTTAACATTGAAAACGACTTTCACGTGACCATTCACTTTGATGATGCTTTTAAACAGCAACCTGCAAAGCGCGAATTTCAGTTAAATATGTATAGAATATTGCAAGAACAACTTAAAAACATTTTAAAACACGCACAAGCAACTATCATTAACGTAACAGGAAAAGTGCAAAATGAAACTCTAAAAATAGAAGTGATAGATAATGGTATTGGCTTTGATATTAACAATGTAAAAAGTGGTATTGGCATAGCCAATATGAAACGCAGAACAGAATTATTTTCGGGTAAATTCAACATTCAATCTACCATTGGTAGTGGCTGTACTCTTACAGTAGAAGTACCAATAAAGGAAATTATTCAATAATTGAAAAATATCTCTGTAGCACCGTAACCAAAGCGTCCATCGTATTGGTTTACAAAGCTTTTTACGTCACGTTTTGTTTTTAAAATATCGTGAATCTCATCTTTCAATTTGCCCTTGCCCACACCATGAATAACTATTAAGCTTGCTTGTCTATGAGCCACAGCTAGGTCATACCATTTTTCAAATTCTTTTAGCTGAATAGATAAAATTTCAAAGTTGCTAAGTCTTTCCCAATTGTTGCTCAGCTTTTCTATGTGTAAGTCTATCACACTTCTTTCAGGCTCAAGGTTTTGGCGTATTTGGCTTGCTTGGTACACTTTGTAACCTTTAGCTACAAGGCTGCTCATTTCAAATCCGATAGTTATCGGATTATCTTCTTCAAATGCCCTTTCTGGATAATCGTCAAACAGTTTGTAGGATACTGTTGGCTCGTTATTATCCTTCATTTGTTCTATGCGCTGAAACAATTGTTTTGGCTTAATTTTAATCGATGTTTCAAAATGTTCGGCTTTCTTTTTCTCAGGATTAACTAATGAAAAATCGAAATGAAAACTTGGGCTATCGTTTACATCTTCAAAGTTTATATCGTGCAGGTAAAAATCATGAAAGGCCATCACTTCATTTTGCAACGCAAAATTACTCTGCCCCAAAAACTGTTGATCGTAAGTAAACTTGTAGCCTCTATCGGTTTTATTTACTAAATATACTTTTAGCGATTCTACTACTTCATCATTAAAATCATCCAGCGAAAACTTTGGTATTAGCGCAAGCCACACACCTTCTGATACCTTAATGGCATTTGGCAGTGGCTTTTCTTTAGGTATATTATCTACAAATACTTTCGCTTTTTTAGGTTCTTCTACCACCTTTTTTTTGCTAAAACGGTAGAAATATGGAAAATCAATTTGATCCATATAGGCAGGAAATTTCACACCACGCACCTCAATCATTACCATTTTATCGTTCATTATTTCTACTACTCTACCCTCTTCGTTGCTATGTAACACTATAATCTCATCACCTACTTGATACTTCATAATCTTTTCTACTTTTTGCTTTACTAAGCGGTAAAGGTAAACGATGATTGATGTGTTTTTGCTTTATAAAACATTTCATTTATCGGTTCTCAAAAAATAGTATTAAACAGAATGTTCACAGCAATGTTACTAAGTACAATACCAATGCAAATAGACCTTATTTTTGTTGCGTATTGTACGTTTTTCTTACAAATTACTGGTTACTGATTATGAAGAAGATTGAATTGGAAATTGTAGCATTGTCACACAGCATTACGCAAACACATTCTTACGCTGTAGTGCTTGGTGAGGTAAATGGTTTACGTCGCTTACCAATAGTGATAGGTGGATTTGAGGCACAAGCTATTGCTGTGGCTTTAGAACATATGCAACCTAGCCGCCCATTAACGCACGATTTGATGAAAAACTTCATGAACGCTTTTAATGTAGAGTTGCAAGAAATAGTCATTAGCGATTTACAAGAAGGTATTTTTTACTCAAAACTGGTATGTTATACAGAAAACGATACTGTAGAAATAGATAGCCGTACTAGCGATGCATTGGCACTTGCTGTACGTTTTGCCTGCCCGGTTTATACTTACGAGCATATTTTAGAAAGTGCTGGTATTTTGATGGAAGACAATGGCACTAAAAAAAGAAAAGGTGAAGCAGTAGGTGTAGAAGAAAGTGGTACTGGTAGAGAAGATTTAAGCGCTATGAATATTGATGATTTGCAAAACTTATTAAATGAGGTTTTGGAAAATGAAGATTATATCAAGGCCATTGCTATTAGAGATGAGATTAATAAGCGTAAGTAACCACTGATTTTTGTCTGAACCTCGATTTAGTTGGATTCAATTGATTTATCCGATTATTATCTGCAAATATTTTATTCAGCGAAAAATCTATTAAATCCTAATAATCGCACAAAATCCCAGTTCAGACGCTTATGGTTGCTTTTCCAAATTGTAAAATAAATCTAGGCTTAAATATTATTCGTAAGCGCAACGATGGCTACCACGATTTGGAAACTGTATTTTTTCCAGTACCATTAACAGATGCCTTAGAAGTAGTTAGAGATGAGGTTTCAAGTTACAAAAAACCGTCAACGGTCGACGGTCAACAGTCAACGGTAAATTTTACCTCTACAGGCCTCACAATTAATGGCAGCGAAAGTGATAATTTGTGTGTAAAGGCTTACCAATTACTCAAGCAAGATTTCCCTGATTTGCCTGCTGTAAAAATGCACCTCCACAAAGTGATACCAATGGGTGCAGGGCTAGGTGGCGGTAGTGCTGATGGGGCTTTTGCATTGCAACTATTAAACAATAAGTTTCAGCTACAGCTAACTACTGACCAACTAATTACATACGCTTTACAACTTGGTAGTGATTGTCCTTTCTTCATCATCAATAAACCTTGTTTTGCCACAAGCAGAGGCGAAATAATGCAGCCAATCAGTTTAGATTTATCTGCTTACAAAATAGCACTTGTCAATCCACAAATTCACATTGGTACAGGTTGGGCTTTTAGCAATATCACACCGCAAGTACCTGCAATATCTATTCAAGAAATTATTCAACAGCCAGTTTCAACGTGGAAAGATGTGTTGGTAAATGACTTTCAGGCACCTGCTATACAACAATATCCTGCCATTGGCGAAGCTATCAATCAACTTTACCAACAAGGGGCTGCATATAGCGCCATGACAGGTAGCGGCAGTACTATATTTGGTTTATTTCCAAAAGAGGCAAAACCGAAACTATCATTTCCTGAAAATTATTTTGTGTACAGCGCTTTGCTGTAAATTGAACTTTATATTCGTGTAATACGAACCGCCTTACTATAATGAAGTTTTTAAAAAGATTACTACAGATTGCTTACTGTATTTATGCTTTGCTGATTTTCATCTGCATTATGTTTGTTGCGTTGCCATTTGTGATGCTTAGCTTGCTAGGCGGAAAAATTCAAGGTGGCAATTTTATCTATCGCATTTGCAAATTATGGGCTAAGGTTTGGTATTTTTTTATTGGTATTAAACACCAAGATATTTTTGAAGCCCCACATGACGCTTTACGCCAATACATCTTTGTGGCCAACCATATTTCATACATAGATATACCGCCTGCTGTGATAAGTTTAAAGCAAGCTTACAGAGTTTTGGGCAAATACGAAATGGTAAAATATCCAGTATTTGGTTGGATTTACAGAGCTGCCGTAATTTTAGTAGATAGAAGTAGCCCAGAAATGCGTGCTAAGAGTTTTAGAGCCTTAAAAGCAGCATTAACACATGGCATCTCTATTTTTATTTTCCCAGAAGGTACATTTAACGAAACAGGTAAGCCATTAAAAGAGTTTTTCGATGGTGCTTTTCGTTTAGCTATTGAAACACAAACACCTATAAAGCCGCTACTGTTTGTAGATACCAACGAAAGATTAAATCAGTATGATATTTTTAGCTTAACACCAGGCTTGAGTAGAGTGGTATATTTACAAGAAATACCTGTAAATGGCTATACCAAAAGTGATGTACAAAAGTTGAAACAGCTTACATATAATGCCATGGAAGCAAGTTTAATAAAGTATAGGAAAGACTTGTAAATGACCCATTGAAAGTTATTACTTACTAATCAAGCTTGCAGCAAAGCGAATACCTTTTTCATCGCTTACTACTTTTTGCATGAGTATGCGTAATTTTTCTGGTATACTTTCAATTTCCTCGTTTGATAAAGGTTTAATAATTTCGAAAAATTCATCCTCATCATCGTAGTAACCAAATACCAAGCTGTATTGCTTATTAGCATTTAAACGGATAGAAATTTCTTTATCCTCTTCATATTGGTGCATAGAAATCATTGACCATTGGTCTTGGTCTTGATAGTCAAAACGAATTTCTACATGACTTTCACCTAACACTTCTGTTAATAAACGTTCTATTAAATCTGCCGAATGATTTTCTACTAATGCTTCAAATGTCATAACTTCTGCTTATAAATGGCGGCGAAGTTAATTGGTAATACTGATTAAATCGATTGGAATGATACAGTTTACAAGTTTTACTATTGAGAAGTTGTATAAGGTTGTTTCAAACACAATTTTAAATTCTTAGATTAGTTTTTTACTCCCCATTAGGGGTTGGGGGCTTGTTTCAATCTATCTTAGCAACGTCAAAATGTCTAAACAAAAATCAAATAATAGCTTGTTTTCTAACTCCCCTTCAGGGGCTGGGGGCAAGTTGTATTGCGAAGTCATTATTCCACTAGCATTACCTACCACTTATACTTGGGCGGTACCGGAACATTTGGTAAAAGCCATGGCTATAGGTGTACGTGTAGAAGTTGATTTACGGAATAAAAAATATGCAGGTATTGTAAAATCTATCTCGCTGCAAAAGCCCGCAGCATTCGAGCCTAAAGAATTGTTGAATGTTTTAGATGATGAACCTTTGGTGTATGAGAATCAGTTGAAATTGTGGCAGTGGATGAGCCAATATTACATGTGCAGCGAGGGCGAAGTAATGCAAGCGGCTATACCTAGTAACCTTAAATTATCTAGCGAAAGCATTTTAATTTGGAACGAAGAAAGTGGCTACGATTTAAACGATGGCACACCATTTACCGACGAAGAATTTATAGTAGCACAAGCACTTGAAGTAAAGAAAGAATTGCGCCTTAGTGAAGTGCAACAACTACTCGATTCATCGCATGTTTACCCAATCATTAAAAAGCTAATTGACAAACAAATTTGCTATGTATGGGAAGAATTAAGGGACAAATACAAGACTAAAACCGAGACTTACATTTACCTACACCCTACCTACAATACCGATGAAGCGCTGAGTGAATTGCTAAATAATTTTGGCAAAGCACCCAAGCAAATGGAACTATTACTTGCCTACTTACACTTAATAAAAACAGAAGGCGAAGTAACCCAATCGGTATTGCTAAAAAAGAGCAATGCCTCTGCGGCGCAGCTAAAAGGTTTGGTAGAAAAAGGTATATTAATAGCAGAGAAAAAAGCCACGGATCGCATTAAGGTTTTGCCTAAAGATGTAACTGTAAATTTCGACTTGTCTACTGCACAGCAAATTGCCCACGATGCAGTAAATGTAGCACTTACAGAGAGAAACGTTTGCCTATTACATGGTGTAACAGCTAGTGGCAAAACACAGATTTATGTAAAGCTTATAGAGCAATACATGCAGCGAGGCAAGCAAGTATTGTATATGCTGCCTGAGATAGCTTTAACCTCACAAATCATCCGCAGATTACAGGTACATTTTGGTGGTAATATTGCTATTTACCACTCAAAATTTAACCCCAATGAACGGGTAGAAATCTGGAATAAAGTAAAGAAGGGGCAAATAAAAGTGGTGCTTGGCGCAAGAAGTAGTTTGTTTTTACCTTTCTCTAATTTGGGTTTGATAGTGGTAGATGAAGAACACGATGCTAGCTTTAAACAACAAGACCCTGCACCACGCTATCATGCACGTGATGCGGCGGTTTATTACGCTAGTTTGTTTAATGCCAAAGTGTTACTTGGCAGTGCTACACCATCTATAGAAAGCTACTACAATTGTATGCAAAACAAGTATGGTTTGGTAACCTTGACAGAGCGTTTTGGCAATGTAGATTTACCTACCATCAACTTGGTAGATTTAAAAAAGTTAGCCACAAAAGATAAAAATAAAATTGCCTTATCACCACAAATGTTGAGTGCTGTAGAGTTGTCTTTAAGCCAGCAAAAGCAAGTGATATTGTTTCAAAACAGACGAGGTTATAGCCCTTATATGATTTGCAATAATTGTGGTTGGATACCGCAATGTCAGCATTGCGATGTAACACTTACCTACCACAAAGCCAAGAACAAATTAAGCTGCCATTACTGTGGCACTACTTACCCTGTGTTGCATACTTGTGCTGCCTGTGGCAGTCATAATTTTATACAAAAGAATTTTGGCACCGAAAAGCTAGAAGAACTAGTGGCAGAAGCTTTTCCCAATGCTAGGGTGGCTCGTATGGATATAGATACTGTAAGAGGTAAAAACGACCATGACACACTCATAAAATTGTTTGAACAGCAACGCATAGATATATTGGTGGGCACACAAATGGTGGTAAAGGGTTTAGACTTTGAACATGTAAACCTTGTAGGCATTATAGATGGTGATGGCATTTTAAACTTTACCGATTTTAGGGTAAATGAACGGGCTTTTCAGTTGATGGAACAAGTAAGTGGCAGGGCCGGCAGAAAAGATGGCAAAGGCAATGTGTTAATTCAGGTGAGTAATGTGCAGCACCCAGTGCTTGGCTATGTACAAGCGCATAATTACCAGGCTTTGTATCAGTTTGAAATTGAGGGTAGGCACAACTACCAATACCCACCTTTTTACAGAATGATACAGTTGACTTTAAAGCACAGAGATAGCTATGTAGCCGAAGAAGCCGCCAATATTCTACTGAAAGGTTTAGAGATAAATTTCAAACCTTACCTCAATGGCCCGGCACAGCCACCTGTAGATAGAATACGCAACCAATACCTGTGGGAAATACTGATTAAACTACCCAAAAGCGCCCAACTGATTAACCAATGCAAACGAGAAATACAGCAGCAAATAGCCATTATAAAAAGTGAGCGCAAATATGCTAGTGTAGCTGTGGTGATAGATGTGGATCCGGTGTAAATGAATATAAATCGCTGTGCGAAGTCTCTGACTTCGCATACTCGTATGAAAAGAGCCTAAGGCTCTAAAGAACATAGTAACTACGAAGTCAGAGACTTCGTAGAGCTGGACAACAAATAACCATCATAAAAAGTGAGCGCAAATATGCTGGTGTAGCTGTGGTAATAGATGTAGATTCTGTGTAAAGAATACTGTGCGAAGTCTCTGACTTCGCATACTCGTATGAAATGAGCCTAAGGCTCTAAAGAACATAGTAACTACGAAGTCAGAGACTTCGTAGAGCTAATGTGCCATTGACATTCGATAAATAGCTATTACACACAGATTTGTCTCTCTTACACATTGATATGGGCTATTGACATACGGATAAACCGTTCTTACATACAGATCTATTAGACCTCTTCGACAATTGTATTCAGATACAAAAACAAGTTTTTTTTCGTTTTATTACTAAAATGAAACTATGTTTTGGTCAGCTATGTCAACCCATTCAGGAGGATTATTCA
>NZ_JBQWIE010000043.1:0-26579 GCF_056745525.1 Parasediminibacterium sp. HNIBRBA5674
CTTCCCCCTGAAAATAGCATTATTCCTGTTTGCTTTACAGCTAAAGAAAATTAACTAGCAACTTGAGTTAATTATAGTAGAACAACTTTAGCCAATTTTCAATTTTTCGTATTGACTAAAAGCTTTGTATTACTTGAGGTATATGCCTATTTATCATGCATCAAAAAAAGCATTTTTCTCATTATCACTCAACCATTTAGCTCGTTATTGGTTATTTAAGCGATCGTTATCGTAAAATATTTTTTTCAATAGAAGTTGGCATTTGTTGTAGCACTACATTTGCAACGATTTTAACAAAACCATAATCTTGCTTTATGACCTGGAAACAAGTCTTCTCAACATCAGTAGGTAAAAAGCTTACAATGGCGCTTACCGGTATTTTCCTTATTTTGTTTTTAGTTATTCACGCTGGTCTTAACGCCTGTATTTGGGCAATGGATGGCGGTGAAATGTTTAACAAAGGCGCTCATTTTATGGGTAGCAATGTAGTACCAAGAATTTTAGAAATTGGCTTATTTGCTGGCTTTATTCTACACATTGTACAAGCTTATGGCCTTACACTTAAAAATAAAAAAGCAAGAGCTGTAGGTTACGAAGTTGCTTATGGCAATAGAGGTAGCAAATGGTATAGCCGTAGCATGGCGCTTTTAGGCACTATTATTTTATTATTCTTAATTATTCACCTGTCTCATTTTTGGTATCCTAACCGTTCTAGCCAAGGTTTTGTATTAGGCGAAGAAATAAACCTATATGCAACCATGCAAGAAACCTTCAGTCACTTGTGGGTGGTTATTGCTTATGTAGCTGGTTGTATTTCTTTAGGTTATCACCTAGCACATGGCTTTCAAAGTGCTTTTAAAACTTTAGGTGTACATAACAAGCGCTACCATATAATGCTTAGCAGCTTAGGTTTAGGTTTTTCAATAGTTATTTCTTTATTGTTTGCCTTAATGCCAATTAGTTTTTATTTGGGTTGGGTATAGTTGAGTAGAGAAAAAACCGTACAAGTTGGCACTTCAAAAGTTCAGTGTAAACTTGCAACAGACGCTAAATACTTGTACAAAAGCTGGTGACACAAAAAATATCGCACAGTTTTGATGGTTAAAAGCCAATAATGGCAATTAGTAAATCTTAATTATCAATTCTTAATTGAATAGTATGTTAAACGCAAAAATTCCTGCAGGCCCATTAGAAACAAAATGGAACGAGTACAAAGGCCATTGCAAACTGGTAAATCCAGCTAACAAACGTA
Organism: Parasediminibacterium sp. HNIBRBA5674; assembly: GCF_056745525.1. Taxonomy (NCBI): domain Bacteria; kingdom Pseudomonadati; phylum Bacteroidota; class Chitinophagia; order Chitinophagales; family Chitinophagaceae; genus Parasediminibacterium; species Parasediminibacterium sp. HNIBRBA5674. Next base: position 1,253 of record NZ_JBQWIE010000043.1, read on the forward strand.
AACTAGAAGTAATTGTAGTAGGTACTGGTTTGGCTGGTGCTTCGGCTGCAGCTTCTTTGGGCGAAATGGGTTATAAAGTAAAAGCTTTTTGTTTTCAAGATAGCCCTCGTCGTGCACACTCAATTGCTGCACAAGGTGGTATTAATGCTGCTAAAAACTATCAAAATGATGGTGATAGCGTTTTTCGTTTATTTTATGATACAATTAAAGGTGGTGACTACCGTGCAAGAGAGGCCAATGTGCATCGCTTAGCTGAGGTAAGTACCAATATTATAGACCAATGCGTGGCGCAAGGTGTACCTTTTGCTCGTGAATATGGTGGCTTATTGAGCAACCGTAGTTTTGGTGGTACACAAGTACAACGTACGTTTTATGCGGCTGGTCAAACTGGTCAGCAATTATTAATAGGTGCTTACCAAGCCCTAGAGCGTCAAGTAGCATTGGGTAATGTGAAAATGATGGCTCGCCATGAAATGCTTGATGTGGTGATGGTTGAAGGTAAAGCACGTGGTATTATTGCTCGTAACTTGGTAAATGGTGAATTAGAGCGTCATTTTGGTCATGCAGTATTGCTATGTACTGGTGGTTATGGTAATGTGTTCTATTTATCTACCAATGCAATGGGTAGCAACGTAACTGCAGCTTGGAAAGCGCACAGAAAAGGTGCTGCTTTTGCAAACCCTTGTTACACACAAATTCACCCAACTTGTATACCTGTAAGTGGTGACCACCAAAGTAAACTAACACTAATGAGTGAAAGTTTGCGTAACGATGGTAGAATATGGGTACCTGCAAAACAAGGCGATACTAGAAAGCCAAACGAAATACCTGAAGAAGAAAGAGATTACTACTTAGAAAGAAGATACCCTGCATTTGGTAACCTAGTACCACGTGACGTAGCAAGTAGAGCTGCTAAAGAACGTTGCGATGCTGGTTATGGTGTAGGTACAAGTAAGCAAGCTGTTTACCTAGATTATGCTGCTGCTATCGAGCGTTATGGCAAAATAGAAGTAAGCAAACAAGGTAACGACCACGCTTCTCAAGAAGAAATTATTGCATTAGGTAAGCAAGTAGTGAAAGAGAAATATGGCAACTTATTTGACATGTACTCTAAAATTACTGGCGAAAATCCATATGAAGTACCAATGCGCATTTACCCTGCTGTTCACTACACAATGGGTGGTTTGTGGGTAGATTATGAATTACAAACTACCTTATCAGGTGTATTTGCCTTAGGTGAAGCTAACTTTAGCGATCATGGTGCAAACCGCTTAGGTGCAAGTGCTTTGATGCAAGGTTTGGCTGATGGTTATTTTGTAATTCCTTATACTTTGGGTAACTACCTAGCTGATGAAATTTACGCAAAAGCGATTTCTACAGATCACCCTGCCTTTGCAGAAGCAGAAAAAGCCGTTGCAGATAGAATCAATACCTTAATGAACATTAAGGGCAAGCAAAGCGTAGAAAGTTTCCACAAACGTTTAGGTAAAATTATCTGGGACAAATGTGGTATGGCTAGAAACGAAGAAGGCTTAAAACAAGCTATTGCGGAAGTACAAGCGTTGAAAAAAGAATTCTGGAGCGATGTGAGAATTCCCGGTGGCATTAACGAAATGAACCCTGAATTAGACAAAGCAAACCGTGTAGCTGACTTTATTGAACTAGGTGAATTGATGTGTAAAGATGCATTGAACCGTAACGAAAGCTGTGGTGGTCACTTTAGAGAAGAGTATCAAACACCAGAAGGCGAAGCGTTACGTGATGATGCAAATTACATGTATGTAGCAGCTTGGGAATTTGCAGGTGAAAGCAACTGGAACTTGCACAAAGAACCGTTGAATTACGATGTGATTAAACCAAGTCAAAGGAATTATAAATAGGAATGCCCCTAACCCCTAAAGGGGAACAATGAAGGGTTTTCTTTCGAGAGGTCTTAAATTTAATTTTCTAACAACTATAAATATTCCCCTTTAGGGATGGCTTATGGAAAATAATGGCATGAACCTAACTTTAAAAGTTTGGCGTCAACAAAACACAAAAGCAGAAGGTAAGTTTGAAACTTATCAGGTAAAAAACATCTCACACGAAATGTCTTTCCTTGAAATGATAGACGTTTTGAATGAGCAATTAATAGTTGAAGGTGCAGAACCTGTAGCTTTTGACCACGATTGCCGTGAAGGTATTTGTGGTATGTGCTCAATGTATATTGACGGTAAACCTCATGGTCCTTGGCAAGCAAATACAACTTGTCAGTTGCACATGAGAGCTTTTAAAGATGGCGATACCATTACCATAGAGCCATGGAGAGCTAACGCCTTTCCTGTAGTAAAAGATTTAATGGTAGATAGAAGTGCTTTTGATAGAATTATCCAGGCTGGTGGTTACATCAGTGTAAATACAGGTAATGCTGTTGATGGTAACTCATTACCAATTAACAAAGAAAAAGCTGATGCGGCTTTTGCAGCGGCAATGTGTATTGGTTGTGGTGCATGTGTAGCTGCTTGTAAAAACAGCAGTGCCATGTTATTCTTAAGTGCTAAGGTTTCTCACCTAGCCTTATTACCACAAGGTGAACCTGAGCGTAAAAGTCGTGTAATGAATATGGTGGCACAAATGGATAAAGAAGGTTTTGGTGCTTGTACCAATACTGGTGCTTGTGAAGCAACTTGCCCTAAAGAAATCTCTTTAACCAATATTGCGCGTTTAAATCAAGAATATCTTACTGCTAGTATCACTAGTAATTAAGTTGTCTATTAAAATAGTAAAAGGTCGTTTCAAGAATTTGAAACGACCTTTTTTATTGCTCGAAAGGATGCCATAAAAAAAGCCGCCCTGATTATATTCAGAACGGCCTTTCTTTTAAGAAAAATATGGTGAGACTAGTTCAACTTCATGTCTGTTATAATAGCTGCTATTTTAGCTTCTAATTCGGCATTTTTAGCATCAAAATCTTCACGCTTTTCTAGCTTAGAATTTACACTAAAGTAGAACTTAATTTTAGGCTCTGTACCGCTTGGTCTAGCAGAAATTTTGCTACCATCTTCAGTGATAAACTGCAAAACATTGCTCTTTGGCAATTCTATATTGTAGGTTTCACCAGTTAATAGGTTTTTACCTACAGATAAGCCATAATCTAATAGAGTAACAACTTTGCTACCATTAATAGTTGCTGGCGGATTTACTCTATAACCTTCCATCATATCAGCAATTTCTTTTTGACCATTCATACCTTTTTTGGTAATGCTTATTAGGTCTTCTAAGTAAAAGCCATACTCAATGTATAAGTCTATTAATTTGTCAAATAAGGTTCTGCCTTTTGCCTTTTCGTAAGCTGCCATTTCGCACATTAATGCCACAGAGCTCACTGCATCTTTATCACGTACTTGGTCACCAATCATTAAACCAAAGCTTTCTTCACCACCAATTACATAGTTTTTAACGCCTTGTAGTTCTTTAATTTTTTCAGCAATCCATTTGAACCCAGTTAACACGTTGTAGCAAGCCACATTATTTTTCTCTGCTAAAACGTTCACCATTTCTGATGTTACGATAGTTGTAACCACCATATCATTTGGCTGTGCAATACCCTTTGCTTTACGTGCTTCAAGCATATATGCAATGGCCAATACAGCTGTTTGGTTACCATTCATTAGCACCCACTCGCCTTTATGATTTTTTACCCCCACACCTACTCTATCTGCATCAGGATCTGTACCACATAAAATATCTGCATCGGTTGCTTTGGCTTGTGCTAAACCAATGCTCATTGTTTCTCTTTCCTCTGGATTTGGATACGCTACTGTAGGAAAATTACCATCTGGCGTAGCTTGCGCTTCTACAACATTTACATTGGTAAAACCAAAAGCAGCCAATGTTGGTGGTACCAATTTAATACCTGTACCATGTATTGGGGTGTACACAATTTTAAGGTCGTGCTGTGCAGCAATCACATCAGGATAAACGCTTAAGCCTTTCACCATGCTGATGTAAGCATCATCTAATTCTTTACCCAAGATGGTAATATTCGCTTCACCACCGTTCCATTTTACATCGTCTACACTTTGTATGGCTTCTACTTCTTTAATCACGTTTTTATCGTGTGGCGGTACTAATTGTCCACCATCATCCCAATACGCTTTGTAGCCATTGTATTCTTTAGGATTGTGGCTAGCTGTACATACCACACCACCTTTGCAACCCAAATATCTTATTGCAAAACTCAACTCAGGTGTTGGTCTTAATGCATCAAACAAAAACACTTTAATACCATTTGCAGCAAACACATTGGCTACTGTTTCTGCAAAAAAGCGACTATTATTACGGCTATCGTGAGCTATTGCTACTTTAATTTCTTCGTTACCAAATGCTTTTTTCAAATAGTTAGAGAAACCTTGCGTAGCCATACCTACCGTGTATTTATTCATACGGTTAGTACCTACACCCATTATACCACGCAAACCACCTGTACCAAATTCTAAACTGCGGTAATAACTATCTTCTAATTCTGTTGGATTTTCAGCTTGTAATTGCTTAATAGCAGCTTTGGTTGCATCATCGTAATTGCCTTCTAACCAAAGTTTTACGTTTTGTTCTGCAGTAGCATTCATGTGATTGTATTTTATTTTTTATTGAAGTAACATTATGTTCTAGAAATATCTTTTTATCGCCTACAAATAAAATCATTTTCATCAATAAAAAGTACGCTAAATAAATGCGCCAGTCACTTCACCATTTTCTACCTCTACTTGAATATGGTCTTCTAAAGCTGTAGCAATGGTAAGCCCTATGTAGTCTGATTTTACAGGAAAAGCTTTGTGCATTCTTTCTACCAACACCAATGTTTGTATGCGTTTGGGGTGAAACGCAAGCAATGGTTTTAGTGCATATAACAATACTTTACCACTATTCGACACATCATCTGCTATTATCACATTCTTACCATTAAAATCAATATTTGGCTCGGTAAGTTCTATGTTTTGGGGTAAATGTTTATCTAAACTTAACCCAATAATGCGGATAGAAAAGCGCACATATTGTTGCAACAAAGCACCAATCTTTTCTGCTATTAGCATACCACTACTTTTTACACCAATAATGATGAGTTCAGCGGTATCGCCATCCAATTGCTCGGCTATTTCTAAAGCCATGCGCTGCATTTTTTGCGCAGCCACTTCTTTATTTAAAATGTATCTTTTATCAGCCATTTGGGTATTTTCTTGCTTCAAAGTAAAGGAAAAGAGTTAGTCTGAACCTTGATTTTTTTGATTTAAAGGATTAATTGATGACCCACTATTTGATTGTTAATCTGCCTAGCTTTTCCAAGGCTCTATAAATAGCCACTGTATGCATCGATTGTATAAACTCGCCTTGTTTAAAGAGTTCTAAAAATTCATCCATCGTTACAAACAATACTTCTAAATCTTCACCTGCATCAAGCTTTTGTTCGGCTACACGTTCACCGTCATAGGCAATAAATATGTGCATCATATTGGTATTGGTACTTGGGTTGGCCGATGTACTTCCTAAGTAGTCAAACTTCTCAAATTTGTAGCCCGTTTCTTCTAGTAACTCTCTAGCGATGGCAGCTTCTAAGTTCGCATCGCTTTCATCTACACAACCACCAGGTATTTCGTACATGGTTTTGCCCAATGCATGGCGGTATTGCCTTTCAAGAATTACCCTACCATCTTTGGTAAAAGCCACAGCGGTTACCCAATTAGGAAATTCGTACACGTAGTAAGGTTCTACAATTCTACCATCGGGTGTTTGGCAACTTTCTATGCGTATAGTTGCCCAAGTGTCTTTAATTAAATAGCTTGATGATAATACTTTCCAATTAAGGTCTTTCGGTTCTTTCATTATGTTGTGCTTGCTTTATAAATATTTTTCTCGCAGAAATCGCAGATGTCGCAGAAATTTTCGTACTAATTATTGCGCTCTTTTAGCCAAAATGTTTTACCAATTATTGCGTTCTCTTAATGTAGTAATATGCGCTACGTGGTGCTTACCATGCCATGCGTACATACCTAGCAAATGCCACAAACTCATTGTTTTTTCACTTGCAGGATGATACACGGTTCGTTGCCATTGCTCTTCGGTAAGATTGGCTATGGTAGCATGTAGCCTTTGGTGTATGGCATATAAAATGGTAATAGAAGTATTAATTGGCACCAAATCTATATCAGCCAATAAAGCCCATTCTTGTTCTTCATAAGGCTTAATGGTGGGATTGTTTTCTGTGAGCCCCAATTTAAAGCGACAATAAGCGTTTACATGACTATCTGCAATGTGGTGTACTAGTTGTTTCACCGACCAGCCGCCATCACGGTAAGGTGTTTCTAAATGCGTGTCGTTTAGGTTTTCAATAGCCATTTCTACTGCCCTTGGTAAAAACTGAATATCTACTAGCCAAGCAGCTTTTTGTTTCTCAGAAAATGGTTGTGGTTCAAACTGACCTATTGGGTAGCGAGGATCCATAATTGATTTGTGATTACTGATTTGAGATTTTTGATTGAAAGTTAGTTGTGGTAAAAATATGGTTTTATGGGCATTGCTGAGCGGGTAGATTGTGAAGGATTATAGAGCTACTCATTAGTAGTTCTTATCTTCAAAACCTACTTTCAACAATAGCATACCAAAACAAGGTAACAACATATCTCATTTACTGTTTTGTGCCATCTTTGTTAATTAACCCTAGTTTCGTGGCACTTAAAAAACTCCTACAATGCGTCAAATCAAAAGTCTGTTGCTGATTTATGTTGCTTCTTTATTTTTATCACAATTGAATGCTCAAGGTATTGTTACAAATTACTACTGCATATCAAACGGTAAATATTTTGTACTGCCAATTAATGCAACCAATGATTCTACAGTTGCTAAACGGATGTTCAAAAACTTCTCAAATGCTTCGGGAATAAGATTTGAGCCTCAGTCATTTATTTGCAATAACACTTTTATTCCAGCACCGTTTAACATCATTGATAAGCCAAACGTTTTATCAAGTACCATGCTTAAAAAGTCTGGAGTAAAAATCTTCTCAGAAAAGAATTACAATGGCGATGTAGCCACTATAAATATTGGCACATCATTACCATGTATGGATGCTGATAATCCTAGTTACAATTCAAAATCAGAAGATATTGTCAGCAAGGTAGGTAACGATAAAATATCTTCCATTCTAGTTCCTAAAGGTTTAAAAATAACCGTTTGGGAACATTGTCCATATGACGGAAGATCAAAAGTGTTTACTGCAAATACCAAAGATTTAGAAGACTGGGATGACATCATTTCAAGTGTAAAAGTAGAATTGATTGATTCGCTTTTTTCTGAAGATGCCGCTTATACTGAAGTAACAAAGGAAAATTATGCAACTAAATTTCCTTTTGCACAACCGCTATCTAGTTTTCCTTTAGACACTAAAAAAATAAGCTTTGCTATCTCTTCTATTACAGTTACACAGCAAGACAATAAATCAATACCTGACGCATGGACACTTCAATCTATGTTTGGAACAAACACCTATTGTATTGTAAACCAAAAGACTGGTGAATATTTAAAAGCATCTACAACAAAAGCGTTTTCTATTGCCGTTACATCAGAAAAAACAAAAGATGGGGTGAATGCTTTAGATAAATCTCACTTGTGGTTTCTACATTACGATGCTTTAACCAAGACGCATACATTAACCAATATGTTAACTGGAACAAATAGCGACCTTTCATTTGACCAAGTAAAAAATGCTTTTTATCTAGGGCAAAACCCATTAGATGTAAAGAATGCTCGTTGGATTTTGACACCTACTTTCAATTAAAAATCAGTTGATTTACCTTATTAAGTTTATAACGCAAAACTTGTAAGCTTTGCATTATAAATGATGTTTGAGTTAGAAACCCCTAAACACGATATGAAAACAGTATTATCATTTGTCGCTTTGCTGCCGCTTGTTGTATTTGCCCAAAATAAATTACCATTCATTGAAAGTATCACTAGCGATACTTTGCATGGCAAATACAAGCAAGTGACCATCACTTATGATAAAAGCGATAGAGTGACAAATATTATTGAAACCCAATGCACCATAAAAAAGACTGCACCAAATAATGCGATTCCATCAATTGATACGGTATCCATTCAGCATTTTAACTACAATGGCAACAATAATAAACCTAGTTCAAGAAAGATTACTGGCTTTGAATTTAATCCTACACTTAAAGCCCCCATTTGGACCTACATTGAAACAGATGTTTTCATTTACAAAGAAGGCAAGCATATTCAAGATAGCATCATTTATAAGGAAAATAACTCAGGCTTGAGGAAGGAAAATGCAGCAAAAGACAAAGTCTATAATTGGCAAGGCACACTTGATTATTCCAATAATGCTTTAACGTACCTACTTGATAGAAATTATCTAACTAGGCGCAAGTATGATTATCAGTATGGCTCAACAACTGAATTTTTGATTAATAAGCAGCAAAACATTGAGAAAGAAGCAGAGAAAGAATTGATAAAAAGCTACAGTTCTTCAAATCCGCCTTATTATACCTATACAAAATTTGACGAAGCCATCAACCCATTTCATTACTTGAATATTGCTGAAAGCTTCCCTAATGAAAAACTTGCTTTATCATTTGATGTAGATGGTTTAATTGGTAAAAAAGAAGATTATATAAACCAAGGTTACACGCATTTTAATTGGTACTATTTCAATAAAAACAATATCACCAATTATTCCATAACAAGAGGTGAAACAGATTCAGAATTTGAGGATGTAATACAGTTGTCTTATAGCTATAACCAATTCAACTTACCCACTCAATGCCTAGCAAACATTCGCAAACAATATAAAAGTAGCGGCGGTCTAATTAGCACACACCAAAAGCGTTTTACATTTAGATACAGGCATTAGAAAATAATTTTCCACTTTGCAGCAGTTTGTGGCTTCACGAAACACTTGTAGCAATAGCAATACCCGCATTACAATAAATGCAAAATATCTTCCCAATATGCTTCATCGTACACATTGAACTCTTTTTCATTCGCAATCATTCCCCTAATTAATTTTTTTATTTCCTCATTATTAGGTTCAAGCATTAATTGGTCTTTCAGCTTATCGGCTAATGCTTGTACAGTTTCCAGCATCTCTATTTTAGCCGCTTCTAATGCTGCCTCATCTTCTTTTTGCTTTTTAAAATGTTCGGTGTAGCTATCAACTATCTCATACATCTCTTTCTTTTGCTTTATTATTTCGTCCCTAAATGCCTTGTCTGTTTTATATTGTTTTGTACCCTCGTACATCGAGAAAAGCATGGGCACAGCTATACAATACTCTTCTCTAGTCATCCCTTTGGTGCTCATAAAACGATTTAACTCATAAGGTTTAAACTTTAGTTTATCTAGCTTCAAAAATATTTGATTACGTGTAAGTGGCGGCCTAGAATAGGGCGACTTTTCGTTTTTCTCTGTGGCTTCAAGGGGTGGTGTTTCTTCAACAATTGGCTTTGTAGCCACACGCAATTCGTTTGACGCTAATAATGGCAATATATCTGCCCACTCAGCTTCATTATAATAATTGTTGTCTTTTTCTGTTTTAATAATATGGTTTATTAAAAGTTTGGCTTCGGGGCTAGATGGGTTTTCTAACAGCTTTTTCCGCAACTCATTTTTAAGCCCCATGTAGGCTATACGCCTTTCTTTTGCTAGGGCATCCAGTTCTATATCCCCCATCATGTCTTTTATTTCTTTCCTTATCATCCCTTCTTCCCATAAAGCAATGTTTTTATCTAATGCTGCAAGGTTTTCTTTTAAAGCTGCATCATGAAATTCAGTAGGAATTTCCCCTACAAAAGATTTTAACCCTTCGCTAAATGCAATGTGTTGCTTGTCTGTAAAGCTATTAACTACCGAATTAAATTTTTTAGGCTCAGTTTTATGTAATCCAAATAACTTTAAAATAAATTCTTTTGTAAACTTCATAGTAATTGTTTTATTATTACTTACGCTATTTTAGTTTCTTTATTGTCTCATAAGCGCAGGTTTCTAACCTGTTCTAGTATGTTACTTAGTTTTAAATATTCTAAATCTATGTTTCTACTTCTCAATTAAACATTACCAAATAACGCTTTAGCACTGGTCAGAGAACAGCGCCAGTGGTCAAAATTGACAATTAAGTGTCTATAGAAAAATCTGTCAATTTCTCGCCTTCAATAAAAAGATTGAAATGAGCGTATGGTTTGTTGGTATCTTCAAATGTGATATTCCAGTAAGCTTTTTCCTCAAAAATTAACATCACTTCGGCTGACGCTAACTTAAATCGCTCTTGCCATTTAGTAAAACTTATTTCTAAGTCTGCCTCTTTAAATTCTGAAATAAATTTTTTTGTTATTGCAGTGTCTATTTTTTCAATTTCCGCCTCTAAATTTTCTAGAAAGTCAATTTGCTCTATGTCTGGTTGGATTACTGTTCCTCTTACATATATTGGTATTCCATGCGTACTACCGCCCCAAATGTTCCTACCCTTTTTACTATAGTTCAAAGTAAACATTCCTAGCTTGGTTTCTACAACCACTTTAGGTTTAGGCTTAAAAAAAGAAAACAGATTCATGCTTTGATTTTTGATTTTAGTGTATATCCTCAGCCCTGTTTCCCGCCTTTTCAAAACACTTGTAACAATAGTATGTGAGAACCCGCTCAAAGGCAAAAAACATTAACTTATTTCCCCCCCTCAAATATAACAACCCCCTCTTACATTTCCCTCATTTACCACAATTTTCTTGCATACCAATAAAGTGATTGCTAAAGCTAGTATTACTTGTTTATTTGCCCTTCAATTATGTTTATCAAATACTGCCAACTTGTCCTCTTTTGGTGCTTTTTACTTGCTAGGTGGCTAATTTTTATGCACAATTGTCCAAAAGAATAAAATATTTTACCAAAAGAATAAAACATTTTATCTCTTGAATAAAACATTTTATCAGCAGAAGGTAATTTTTTATCATTTTAATATAACAAAGCATCTTTTGAATGTCACATACTATTAAAAGACTATCATTTTTTAATAGCTGAGGCAAATTTTTAGCAACCTTATACAACAAAGCTTCCATTTACAATACCTAGTGGGCAGCTTACATAGCTAAATGCTTATAGATAGTGTATTAATAGTACAAAGGTTACACATTCACATAAAATATTAAAATACTGTTAAAAAATTTATGCCTGCCTTGTTTACATAGATTATTTTTTTACTTTAGAGTATTGTTTAAAATTTAAAATATTCAAAACATGAGTGCACAAAATGGCCCAAATTTTACCATGAGCTATGATGAGTTAGTAAATCTTAGCTATGAGAAACAAGCGTATTTAACAAGAGATGTGGCAGACCTTACTAGCCGTGGTATTACGGTAGCCCGTATAGCAGGTATTACCACCTCGCGTACCGCCTTTTTTAATATACCTACCGATGGTGTAATGCAAGGTTTAATTAATGTAGCCGTTACCAATCGTGATGCGGCAGTAGCCCCTTTAATAGCTATTATGCAAGAAATTTTTGGCATTGCTAGAAACACTTTTGGCGAAAAAAGCGGTGAGTACAAAACCTTTGGCAGCACCGAGCTTAACCGACTAGACCCTAGTGCTTTGGTGCGCCTGTGTAGCAACATTGTGTTACGTGCCAATAACTACCTTACCCAAATGGCACCACATGGGCTTGATGCCGCTATGATAACCGACCTTGAAACGAAAGCCAATGCCGTACAGCCATTGATAGTAGCGGTAGACGAAGCCGAAGGTAACAGACCATTGGCCACTGTACAGCGCCACAAAGCTGCTAATGCCTTGTTTGACGAGCTTAAAAGTATGTGCAATACAGCACAAGTGTATTATGCCGACCGCAACCCTACTAAAGCGGCTAACTATATTATTTACGATACGGCTGGCACAGTACAGCAACGCAATGGCGATGTAGCGGCTAATAGCACCGTAACGAGAGACCTAAAAGGTATTGCGGCTAATAGTGCTTTTAGCTTAAGAGTAAATGATGGTGCTAGCTTGGTATTTTATTTTAGCAAAACAGAAGGCGGTGTTGCTGGCACTAAAAGCATTTCTGTAGCCAATAACCCTAACAACTTTACCACTACCACTGCCGAAGCCCTTGGCTATAACAACTTAACAGGCTTTATATACTTCTGTATACACAACCCTAGCGTAGATGAAGTGGGTAATTATAGTGTGAAGGTAGAGTAAGGAAATAGTCCATAGACGATAGACCATAGACGATGGTAGGTAGTGAGTTGATGGTTCATGGGTCATTGGTCATGGGTGATAGGAAGAAGGGAGTAAGAAAAAGAAAGAACAATAAAAAAGCGGTAACTGATAATTAGTGACCGCTTTTTAGTTTAATAGCTTGTGTAGAACACGGATGAAATGGATTATCATTTGCCAAAGCATTACAACTAAGCATGAGCGGCTTTAGGCAGCTTCTTAATAGAGGTTGATTTTACCTTTTTTACAGTCATACTTTTTTTGTAGTCTCTAATAAATTCACTAATTTCTTGACGTGCTTTATCTGTCAATGGGTCGCTTGCAATTATAAAGTCTACACCTTTTGGTTCTTTTACGTGTCCCATAATGCTTATGATTTAAAATATTTATCAATGAGTATTTGTGCCGATTTTGTTGGAATAATCAATCTGTGACCGCCTAATGTATATGCACCCAAGGTTTTTTCATAATGTTCAATAAGCTTTGTTTTTGCAGTAAAAGCCACAAATCCATCAAAACCCTGTTTAAAAGAAACTTTGCAAGCATGTGCAACTAAATTTCCTGCAACACCCTCGTATAGTTTGTTTTGGCCTACATTAAATGGTGCATTTTCTAGCAAGTGCATATAAACATGGTCAGGCTCTATACTCAAACTAAGCATCCCTTGAATTATATTGGGATTATTAGGAATTGTTAATTTAAAAACCTCTTTAGTATTGTCTGCTAGTTCTGCTTTCCAATTAAAATTCCAACCATTCTTTTTTATTACTTGTTTTAAATCATGGTTAGTGAAACGTAAAACTTCTGTATTAAAACTATCACCCGAAATTGTATTTTGGATGGAATTTGTCAACTTATCTATAATAAAGTCTAGAGGTGCAGATTTGCTTTTTTTCACAAAGTAAATTTACAAAAAATGCTTTACAATAATCATCGTCTTATGAATAAGACTTTGTGAATAATTAGTAACAGCTATCTAATAATTTAGCTTAAGCTCAAATGCAGATTACTTCCCCGAAATCGGGGCAAGCTGTGGCTTACAATGACGGGCAATTCTCTTTGCCTTAATCCTACTTGCCTTTTATCTGTGAAAATCCATCCAATCAGCGTCATCAGCGTTCCTATCCTCTTTGCCTTACAACTCTTTGCCTCTTATTCCTCTCTCAAACTCACACCTGTTAAGTTAATAAACACATCTTCTAAGTTGGCTTTTTTTACCTGTGTTGGTCTTTCAAAACCAGTAGCTACAAGGTCATCTATTAGTTGGTTAGGTGTGTTGATGGCAATAATATTACCGCTGTCGATGATGGCAACTCTATCGCACAGCACTTCGGCTTCATCCATATAGTGTGTGGTAATAATTACGGTAGTGCCTTGCTTACGAATGTCTAAAATTAAATCCCACAGGTTGCGCCTTGCTTGTGGGTCTAAACCAGTAGTAGGTTCATCTAAAAATATAATCTTAGGCTGATTGATTAAAGTAGTTGCAATAGAAAAGCGTTGCTTTTGACCACCACTTAGTTCTTTAAACTTGGCTTTGGCTTTATCACGCAAGTTTACCTTGTCTAAAAAGGCAAGTGGGTCTACGGTTTGGTTGTACAAGCCAGCAAAAAGGTTAATCAACTCTACCAAGTTTAAACCCGGATAAAAACCACTTGCTTGCAACTGCACCCCTATTATTTTCTTAATCTCGTTGGGTTGTTTATCAAGGTCAAGCCCATCTACTACAATAGTACCGCTTGTTTTTTGGCGCAAGGTTTCTATAATTTCTAGCGTGGTAGATTTACCAGCACCATTTGGCCCAAGCAAACCAAATATTTCGCCTTCATACACATCAAAGCTAATGCCCTTTACAGCTACAAACTCGCCATAGGCTTTACGTAAATCTTGTACACTAATGATGACTTTTTGCATAACAATTATTTTGTGATAGCAACACTGAGAAGTCTGCGTGAATCAAATATATCTGTGTGCCTATCTTCTTACTTAAAATTTTACCACTACACCCACACCATTATTGGTAATACCTACACCTGCTGTAGCTTTGGTAGCATACTTTTTATTAAACAATTCAGTAGCAGCTACAAGGCGCTGCTGCCCTACCAATATTAAATAGCCGCCTGTAATAGAAGCCACCAAGCCACCACCAGTTACTAGCCAGCCTACCGTATTGTTACCGCCGCTTCTTGTGGCTTCGGATACGCCTACAATAGTAGCAACCGTACCTATGGTAGTAATAATATTGCCGGTAATTTTATTAGTTTGGTGTTCTTTGTACAGCATGGCAAGTTCTACATCGCCTGTGCGTAAAAACAAGTTTTTAAACTGCGAGCTGCCTTTGTAAATAGTATCGTTGTAAATAATGGTATTGGGCTTATTGGTAGGTGCAAATACCATTTTGTTGTGATTGTAGGGTTGCTGCGCAAAAGCAGATACTGTTACACACACACTAATAGCTAATAAAAAAACTGATTTCATAAATACGATATTATAGCAAGGCAAGTAACACAAAAAGAGCCATAAAACTTCATTTTGTAGTGAAGAATTATGGCCCTGTATTTATAAAAAAGGGGGAAGCTTATTTTTCGCCTTCAATATAGGTGTCTAGCTCGTCCATCATATCCTTACTACCTATAAAAAAAGGTGTACGTTGGTGTAAAGATGTTGGCTGAATATCCATAATACGCTGCTTACCATCAGTAGCTCTACCGCCTGCCATTTCTATGATGTAGGCAAATGGATTACACTCGTACAGTAGAAGGATTTTATGGAATGTTAATAATACCCTCAATTTATTTATGATAACGTTTGCGACTATTTCTCACAAAGCGCACAAAGAAGACCAAGTTCATTAAGCTATTTTTAAAAATTTCTTTTCACACTTTGTAGCCTTTGTTGCTTTGCATAAAATAATCCCTATCTTCCTTTAAAAATATTTTATGACTAACTACGATACATTGGTAGAAGCTTTAAACGACTTACAAGCGAAAGGCTATACCACCGATTTTAATATTGCTTTTGATAAGGTACAATGCAAGACTACCGGTGCTTGCTTAAACCCAAATGAATTTGAAATTGTAGCGCATTATCGCTTTGAAGGCAAGAACGATCCAGACGACTCATCAATTGTATACGCTATTGCAGCCAAAGATGGTAGCATGAAAGGTGTATTGGTAAACGCATACGGTGTTTATGGAGATACCACAAGTGATGAATTAATAAGTAAATTAGCTATTAACGAATAAGTAAACAATGCAGAGAAGAACATTTTTACAGCTAGGGTCATTAGGTTTATCAGCCGTAAGTTTATCATCGTTTAGAGGGAAAAAAACTGCAACCAAGCCCATTGTTATTTCTACCTGGGATGCTGGTTTAGAAGCGAATAAAGCCGCATGGCAAGTATTACGTACAGGCGGTAGAGCACTAGATGCAGTAGAACAAGGTGTGATGGTAACTGAAGCATCGCAAAACTGTTGCGTAGGCTTAGGGGCTAATCCTGATAGAGATGGCTATGTAACCCTAGATGCTTGCATAATGGACGAAAACTTTAACTGCGGTAGCGTGGCATTTTTAGAACGCATTAAACACCCCATATCTGTAGCAAGGCGTGTAATGGAAAAAACCCCACACGTAATGCTAGTTGGTAGTGGTGCACAACAATTTGCAGTAGCAGAAGGCTTTGCATTAGAAGATGGCAAGCTGAGTAAAGATGCGCAGAAGAGCTACGATAAATGGCTAAAAAAGAGCGAATACAAACCCATCATCAACATTGAAAGAACACAAAGTGGTCATGGCCCTTTTGCCCCAGAAAAACTAGATACAGGTGAATGGAACCACGATACCATAGGCATGGTAGCCATGGATGCAAACGGCAACTTAAGCGGTAGTTGTACCACAAGTGGGCAAGGTTTTAAAATGCGTGGCAGATTGGGTGATTCGCCTATTATTGGTGCAGGTTTGTTTGTAGATAATGAAGTAGGTGCAGCAACCGCCACTGGTCAAGGTGAAGATGTGATACGCATTTGTGGGTCGCATTCAGTGGTTGAATTTATGCGCCAAGGTTTGCACCCAGAAGCAGCTTGTAAAAAAGCGGTTGAGCGCATCATTAAGATAAAAGGCGCTAAAGCAAAAGATATTCAGGTAGGTTTTATAGCCATTAATAAACAAGGTGAATATGGTGGTTACTGCATACAAAAAGGCTTTAACTATGCGGTGTGCTATGCAGATGACAAGAATATTTTAGTTGATGGAAGATATATTCTTTGATTTGAAATTTGAAATTTGAGATTTGGGATTTATGATTTTTCAGTCATGATTATTACAGTACAATTTCAAATCCCAAACGCCAAATCATAAATCCCAAATCATAAATCTCAAATTCCTCATGCTTCTCGAAGTACCAGTTTTTAATATTAATTCAGCCATTATTGCGGCTAATAATGGTGCAGATAGATTAGAACTCTGCGAAAATTATGCAAATGGTGGCACCACACCAAGTTACGGTGTACTGAAAATAGTGCGTGATAAAGTCAGCATTCCTGTGAATGTTTTAATTATACCAACTGGTGGTGATTTTGTGTACACAGATATTGAATTTGCAGCCATGCAGCAAGATATTTTGCTGTGCAAAGAACTGGGCTTTAATGGTGTTGTGTTGGGCATTTTATTACCTGATGGCAATATAGATGTAGTAAGAACCAAAGCCTTGGTACAACTTGCCTACCCAATGCAAATAACCTTTCATAGAGCTTTTGATAGATGCATTAACCCATATAAAGGTCTAGAAGATATTATTAGCTGTGGTTGCCATCGCATACTTACCAGCGGACGAAAAGCAGAGGTTGTAGCTGGTAAAAACTTACTGCAAGAATTGGTTACCCTAGCAAAAGACCATATTATTATTATGCCAGGTGGTGGCGTAAAAAGCAGCAATATTCAAGATTTAATTAGTACCACTAACGCCAAAGAATACCATGCCAGCTGCAAAAAAATAATACCTACAGCGATGGATTATGTGAATGAAGCGATGCAAGATGACAACAACGAAACAAGTGTAGATATTACTGAATTACAGACCATCAAACGTTTATTGCAATGAACATTGCTGAAGCCATTTTAGAGAAATATTCTACCGACCATGCTATTGCCATAGCCACTTATGCTGCTAGCTCTCAAGCAAGATTTAAAGAACTAATGGATTGTTTTGCAAGCGATGAATACAGGTTGTCGCAGCGAGCTTCTTGGTGTGTAAATTGGGCTGCAAAAAAGTACCCTCACATGCTTGAGCCTTACATTGACCTATTAGTAGAACGATTACAAATGCCCAACGCAAATGACTCGGTGCAACGTAATGCGCTTAAAATTTTAATCGATACCAACATACCAGAACAACATCATGGCAACTTGATGAATACTTGTTTTGCATTTATTGAAGAACCCAAAACGGCTACCGCAGTAAAAGCCTTCTCTCTTCACATGCTGCGAAAGCTTAGCAAATTTTACCCTGAAATTTTACCAGAATTACAACTATTAATCGAAGACAAAATAGACAATGAAACACCTGCCTTTAAAAGCGCCGCTAAGCAAATTTTAAAGCTGAAAGTAAAGAAGATGTAAGTTTATAAAGAATTGAAGGAAGAAAATAAACAGCTAACTCAGTTGCTTCCTTGCTCTGTGTTTCCATACAACCAAACACTATTTAAAAATTCTAGCACTACTTGCCCAAGTAAATCCAACCAAAAAGATAAAGTAAATGATGCCGAAAAATGTACCCACTTGCGAGTTAAAAAACACCGTAATTAATGTAGCCAAACCTAGCAATAGCATGATATGAGCTGTTACCAATCTACCACCCCCCTTAAATAACATTATTGGAAATTCAAGCTCATTCATAGGCAACGCAAACGAAGCCACTAGTGCCGCTAGAATAAAAAATCCATCATTTACCATAAACCCAGGAACTACTAATGCCAAAGCGATAGCTGTGGTAATACCTACACCAATAGCACTATAACGTTCATTATCATCAAGTACATATTTACCGTGTTTGGTAAATAGCAAATACAAATTAGCAAACGCACTACTCAACCATGTCATTACAAAAAACAGTACATAAAAAATCAATAAAATCATTGCTACCTGCGTTAAAAAGGCATTGGTTTTTACGTTGTTCAGTAAATTAACCAATAACCATAAACCTAATGGCAAACCAATTCTTACGCCACGTTGCTGTCTACTTATCCAAAGTGAGTATTGCAACATCCAACGGTAAAATGGCATTCTAGATTTTAAAGCAGCTTTGTACCCTTGCTTTGCATAGGCATAATTAGGGTTCAATCTTAGTGCTTCTCTAAAGTGATTGGTGGCTTCTTTATACTTACCTTTTTCTAAATAATGCCAGCCATAATTAGTGTGTGTACTATAATCTTCTGGGTCGAGTTCTAAGGCTTCATTAATGGTTTCGTAAGCTTCTTCTTTTCTGTTCAATCTGAATAATGCGGTAGAACGTGCATTTAAACAACCTACATTTTCTGCATCTACAGCAAGGCCCTCATTGGCTGCATCTAAAGCAAAGCCATATTCCTTTTGATCTAACCTTATATGCGCTTGTAGAGCAAAATAACCAGCATTGTATGGAAAAATAGACAAGGCTTTATCTAAATAGCCTAAAGCTGATTTATTATCATCTTTTTGGTAATACGCAAATGCAATGAGGTAAAACACATAATCGTTATGCGCTTCGTATTGTAAGGTTTGCTTTAAAATAGTAATGGCTTCATCTGTTTGCTTCGTATCTATTTTGCAATGCCCTAAAATCACTAATGCTTCCACATCTTCAGGATCATTTTGTAATACCACACCTATTTGTTGTTCGGCTTCTTTGTAGCGCTTTTGCATACGCAACAGTTCTGCTCGCTGTAAAAAATTATCCTTGTTTAGCATAATAAAGTCAATGGGTCATTAGTTACTTACACTAATTCGTGTAATTAGTGCAATTCACCCTAATTAGTGTTTTATTTCTTCAATTTCATGTAATCTAAAATATCATCGTACAAGCCAGATTCGTTAGCATACAATGCATAGTTTTTTGCAGAACTAAACCATTCGCTAGTAGTGGCTTTGTGTTGCTTCACTGCTTTTTGCAAATCTTTGGTGGTGATTTTTTCGATGCTACCTTTTGCAAGTGACTCTTCTAATTTATACTCAGTCGCAATATCTACCACCGCTTTTAAATCGGCACCAGAATAGCCTTCTGTTATTCTTGCAATACCAGTAATATCAATAGTTTCAACAGGTTTGTGCTTTAAATGTTGCTCTAAAATTTGTGCTCTGCCTTCTACATCTGGCGGCGCTACAAATACCACTCTATCAAATCTACCTGGCCTTCTAAAAGCAGAATCAACGCTCCACGGTGCGTTTGTGGCAGCTAAAATTAATACGCCTTCATTGCTATTTTCTACACCATCCATTTCAGCTAAAAACTGGTTAATCACATGACGCATGCTGCTACCTTTCATATCACTTCTACTGGCACCAATGGCATCAACTTCATCAAAAAACAACACACAAGGTGCATTTTCTCTTGCTTGCATAAATACTTCGTGCAAGTTTTTCTCGCTGTTGCCCATCCACATGTCTAAAATATCGTGCAAACCAATATTGATAAACTTGGCATCAATTTCACCTGCGGTGGCTTTTGCTAAATAAGTTTTGCCACAGCCTGGTGGGCCATACAACAAAATGCCACCACCTGTTTTTTTGCCAAACGCTTTGTACAATTCAGGATTTTTAAGCGGCTGAATGATTTTCATCGAAATCTCTTGCTTCACTTTGTGCATACCACCTACATCTTCAAATTTCAGGTCGGGTTTTTCCATAAAAAACTGTGGTGCAGCGCCGCCTTCAAAGCCTTCCTCACCAAACAAATCTTCTAAATCATTCTCATCGTTACTCATCAAATTGCCCATGTTTGGCATACGTAAAGCCGCATCAATTTCCTCATCTTTAAAGCCAGGATTTTGTTGCAATATTTTCTTATACACCTCAACCGCATCTTGGTTAGAATGCTCTTTAATTAAGCATTTTACATACGGCACCATTTCTTCCCAGTTCAGAGAATTATCTGCCATTAATGCTTCGTAAACCAAAATTGCCGCACTATATTTTTTCTGCTTAAAATACACATTGGCCAAGCCTTTTCTGGCTTTTGCGTTGCCATAATTTTTGTTCAATACCTCTTGATATTGCTCAGCAGCATCGTCAAGCATATAGCCTTTTACCATCAATTCTGCTAGATGCAAACGCAATGGAATATTATCTGGCGAAAACGACAATGCTTCTTTCAATTGCTCAATACCTTCATTCATAATCCTATAATTTTATAATTGGTGGTTTTTCAACCAAAATTAATGTCATTTGAAAGCGCAATATACTTTTTGTAGACCGGCTTTAATGCATATATGTAGCTTTTGTTGCGTCGCACACTTTTACAGTTGTTTCGCTATGGGGCTTTTGTTGGCATGTAAACTTTTTGTCAGTTTAAAACGCTGCTCGATATTGTTTGTTTATCATTTTTTCAGGTTCAAGGCAACATAAATACAATGTAACTAGAAATAGCCATTCTAAGGGTTTCATTAATACGTACACTAAGTTTGAACGTGAAGCCGTAGTTATTTTAGCAGAAATAGGATAACCATATTTATCATAATTGCGCCTTATAACTTGGTGTAATTTAGGCGACATTTTTTGAACCATTTCTTCAAACGCATTCGCAATTTGAAGTTGTCTATTTACAATTATCACTTGATTATTTCTTTTTCCTAGATGAATTGGCTTCACAATTTCAGGATCACCGCAGGCAGCAACTGTACACAAGTAATGACCACTAGTATGATCTAAATAAGGCGGATGTTGTTTTTGTGAAAGCGCCCAAGTAGTGGTTTCAGTAAATACTTTTATAAGTGCGTTTTGGTCTTGACCAAATAATACCAAAATACAAGTAACTATTACAAAAACTGGTAAAAGCAATATAATTACCAAAAGGGCTTGATATTTTGTATTTGCCATCATCGTATTTAAAGCATTTAGCCATTTATTATTAAATACTCTTTTTATAGATTTATTCGATTCTCTTCTTATCAGTTTTACAAACAAAAAAATTGCAGTTAAAATATTACAAAGTGGCAGCCACGAGAAACCAGTAAAAGGTGTTGGCTCATTTAGTCTAGAATCGAAAGAACATTGGTATAAAACAGGAAAAGATAAAATCATTCCAATTAATACAAATGTAAAAGAAAGTACAAGTAATAAAGGTGGCAGATTGAAATTAGACAACCAAATTGCAAATATAGACAACTGAAAAAGCAAATAAAATACAAGCAAAGTAGTTGAGTGTGGCCATGCAAAAGGAGTATAAAAGTTATCACTAGGGCTAATGGGGTCAATTGCTTTATCATAAGGTTGCCCACCTATCAAAGAAATTAAAAAAACAATAAACGAACCAAAATAAAACAACATAAATAATAAACTCACCCACCGCCAAGATTCGTTACCGATCTTGCTAGTCATAAGTTTATAAGCAAAGAGTAACAGAATAAAGAAAGCAGTAAGGAAGAATATAAATAACATAATTTCAATTGAAAAGTTACCTAAAAATAAAATCTTATTTCAATACACACAATAACTTTTACCAATTTATTTTTCTCTACAAATTATTCATATAAACTCAACTTAGGTTCAATTTATTAAGTAGCGATAAGAACTATTCTCACTTTCTGCACTTTTTTATACCTAAACACGAAACTTTTCTATTCATGTTTATAAAAACTATATCTTCAACCCTTACAAAAAATCTACTAACAAACCCCTTAGCTTATGGCACGTTTTCAAGGTCTTTTTGGCATTATTCTCATTCTAGCAATTGCCTTTTTATGTTCAAACAATAAAAAGCGCATTAACTATCGCTTAGTATTTAGTGGCATTTTACTACAAATTGTCATTGCTGTTTTGGTGTTAAAAGTGCCTATTGTAACCAATTTCTTTAAATGGGTTGGTCACCAAATTGGTCATATTGAAGAATTTGCCAAAGACGGTGCAGCCTTTGTTTGGGGCGGTGTTTTTGTACAAAGCAATTTAGGTGCAACGGTTACGTATCGCTCACCACAAACATTCATTTTTGCTTTTAGTGTTACTGCTACAATCATTTTGGTGTGTGCATTGGTAGCAATATTTTATCATTTTGGTATTATGCAGCGCATTGTAGCTGTGATTGCTAAAGCCATGAACTTTATTATGAAAGTAAGTGGTGCTGAAGCTTTAAGTAACGTAGCTAGTGCATTTGTAGGGCAAGTAGAAGCGCAAGTAATGATTCGCCCTTACTTAAAAGGTATGACCATGAGCGAATTACTAGCAAGTATGAGTGGTAGTTTGGCTTGTATTGCAGGTGGTATTTTAATTGTGTATGTAAACTTTGGTGCTAAGGCAGAATATTTACTAACCGCTAGTTTAATGGCTGCACCAGCAGCATTGGTTATCTCTAAAATTGTGTGGCCAGAAACCGAAGAAAGCGAAACAATGGGCAGAGTAAAACTAGAAGTAAAAACGCCTTATAGAAACGTAATTGATGCCATTTCACATGGTGCCGGTGATGGTTTTAAAATAGCCATGAACGTTATTGCGATGTTGATTGGTTTTATCGCTTTAATCTCTTTAGTAAACTTCTTATTGGGTAAATTGGGTATTTTATTACACCTAGATACCAAATTATCGCTTGACTGGATTTTTAGTAAACTCTTCTACCCTATTGCTTGGGCTATGGGTGTACCTACTGCCGATGTAAATAATGTAGCGGCTTTATTAGGTCAAAAAATAACGATTAACGAGTTTGTTGCTTTCTCTAACTTAACGGCTAAAGACCCTGTAACCAACCAATTGGTAATGCACATGAGCGAAAAAGCAACCATGATTGCAAGCTTTGCTATTTGTGGTTTTGCCAACTTTAGTAGCGTAGGTATGCAGATTGGTGGTATTGGTGAAATTGCCCCCGAACGTCGTGGAGATTTGGCTCGTTTAGGTATGAGAGCCTTGCTTTGCGGTACATTAGCCTCATATTTATCTGCAACTATTGCTGGTATTTTAATGGGTTAATATCACCCCATATTATCGAAACAAAGAACTATTTTAATAAAGGCAACTAATAAGTTGCCTTTATTGTTTATCAATATGATATTTAGCATAGTCTCTTTAATGGCGAATGCTAATTTTGTAGCTTAAAATTTCAAAGGATCATGCAGACTGTTTTTAATAATGCAACACAAATTGTAGCGGCTGTAAAAGATGAAGATTTACAACGTATTGGCAATAAAATTCTAACTAAAGAGCGCATCAGTTTTGATGATGGTGTGCTATTGTTTCAAAAAGGTTCACTCTCGTATTTAGGTGCTTTGGCCAATTATGTACGTGAACAAAAACACGGCAACAAAACCTATTTCAATCGTAATTTTCATATTGAACCTACCAATGTGTGTGTATTTAGCTGTAAGTTCTGCTCGTATTCGCAATTGTATGCGCACCGCGAAGAAGGCTGGGAATTAAGTATAGAACAGATGATGCACATTGTAAAAAGCTACGATGGTAAGCCTGTAACTGAGGTACACATTGTAGGTGGTGTACATCCTAAATTAAATCTGCCGTTTTTTATTGAGCTTTTAAAAGCCATTAAAGCACATAGACCAGAATTGCACATTAAAGGCTTCACCCCTGTTGAGCTTGATTATATGTTTCGCAAGGCAAAAGTGAGTACTGAAGAAGGTATGAAACTAGCGCATGAAGCAGGATTAGATTCTTTGCCAGGTGGTGGCGCTGAAATTTTCCATCCAGAAATACGTACACAAATTTGTGATGATAAAGTAAATGCAGAAGGCTGGTTGAACATTCATAAAACGGCACACCAACTAGGTATGCACAGCAATGCTACCATGTTGTACGGCCACATTGAAGAATACTGGCACCGCATAGACCATATGGATAGATTACGCCAATTACAGGATGAAACAGGTGGTTTTAACACCTTTATTCCTTTAAAATTCCGTAATCAAAACAACGATATGAGCCATGTAGCAGAAAGTACGGTAATTGAAGACATGAAAATGTACGCTGTTGCAAGATTGTATTTAGATAACTTTCCGCATATTAAAGCTTACTGGCCGATGCTTGGTAGAAAAAATGCCCAATTGACCCTAAGTTTTGGTGTAAATGATATAGACGGTACCATAGATGATAGTACCAAAATATACAGCATGGCTGGCAGTGAAGAACAAACACCTAGCATGAGTACGGCACAGCTTGTAACACTGATAAAACAAGTAAAGCGCCAACCTGTAGAACGTGATACGGTGTACAACGAAATAAGAGACTACAGCGATATTGATGTGTCGGAAATAGAAGTGAATCCACTGCTGAATTAAGTATTAAAAAAACTATCAAAAACGCCCTTTACTTAGTATTGGGCGTTTTTTTGCCATTAAGGGTATTTGTAATCTTAACCATTACCATTTAATTACCAATGGTGCATTTCCAAAATTTTATTTGGTCAGATAACAAAAACATACTTTTAAATAAAATACTATATTTTTCTATCAAACTGCGTTTCATTCCCGTAGCTTAATTCTATTTGGTGTAGGAATTCAAATGGACAATTAGGTACAAGCAACCCGGATTTTCAAAAAAACAACGTGAACCCGTATTTCTAAACTGGCAAACCACCAAAGAGGTAAACGCTTCTCATTTTATAATTCAGCGAAAAAATTACATATATATAGTTCAATGGCTGCAAAAAGCGATGCTGATGATACAAAAATATAATCATCTACCAGCAGCTACTACCATTTACTACCACTTACAAATGGTAGATAAAGATGGCAACTATAGATATAACAAAGTAGTGGCAGTAACGTTAGATGCGAAATGCAAAACATTAACCATTTTCCCAAAATCCAGTAAAATAGGCAGCATACCAAATCTTGAAGAAAAGAACATCATTGAGCAGGTACAAAACATGATTGACTACATAAAA
>NZ_JBQWIE010000044.1:0-26212 GCF_056745525.1 Parasediminibacterium sp. HNIBRBA5674
TTGACAGGTCATAAAGCTCCGTTTGTGTATTATCTGTTATTACCAATTTCCATTTCCCTTGTCTTATAGCACCTAAAAGCAACAAGAAAATAGTGATTTATTCAAATAAGTTATTGTATAATTATTTTGGAAACAGCGTTTAGCCCAATACCATTAACTACTACTGTATACTGACCACTTGCTAATTTATTTTGCAGCATTATTGGGTATGCGTATGAATTTGTGGTGGTATTAAGGTTGTTTTTGTACACAACTTTACCATTAATATCGTTTATAGTTATTGCAACTTGTGTACCAGAATAACCGCTTAATTGTAAGTACAAATTTCCTGTACTTGGGTTTGGGTAAAGTTTCGCACTAGCACTGCCCAACTGCCTAAAAGTACATGTTCTTATACCTAATATTTGAGATTTCCCATCCTTGTCAAATTGTGTTAGCCGATAAAAATTGATACCAACATTAGGGGCATAATCATACAAATCGTAACTATGTTGCAAATCATTACTAGTACTGCTTTGTACAGTATTCAAAAAACTGTAGTTAATGCCGTCAACAGAGCGTTCTATTGTGTAGTAGGCATTATTTATTTCATTGGTCGTCATCCAGTTTATACGATTACTAGTATTTGCTACAACAGCAGTAAAATTTATTAAATTTACAGGTAGCACAACTGTGTTTACAATAAGCGGCTGAAGCACATTTGTTGCAGGATTGTAATTTGCATTGCCTATTTGCGAAGCTGTAATAAGCGTAGTACCTACACCACCCACCAAGTGAATTTTACCTGCTACAATTGTAGCTACATTTAAATTAGAACTAGTATATGTAATAGCCAATGGCGAGTTGATGGTAATACCAGGTGGCGTAAAATCTATATCATTTATACTTTTATTTGGTATGGGTGGAAATGTAATAGTTTGATTAGCTTTTTCGTTTGTAAATAAAATTCTGTCAAAATTGTACCCACCAGTATTATTTATAATTCTAACAATATGGTCACCTGCTGAAATAGCAACATTGGCAATAGTTACAGAATCGAAAGTTGTAGAATTTGGTGTAACCCTAATATTTTTGGTACCTATATTCACACCATCTAACAATACAGAAAATGTTCTGCCACTTGTTGGTGCTGCATTATAGAAAGATAACTTATAAATACCGTCTGTATTAGCATTTACGGTATATTCAAGCCATTCACCTGGTAACGTAGCACTAATACAATAGCCATTAGAAGCGCTAGCAGCAGTAGATACACTAACGGTATCCCTAAAGGTTTGCAACCTGTAAGCCACACCACTAAGGGCCGTACTAACATCATGAAAGCTAATACCTTCACCCCCTTTATCGTAATCTTCTGCTTCTATAATACCAGGAATTTGATAAAATTCTTTATAGGGTGTTTGTTTTATCACCTTTACCCAAATACTTTTCGTAGTAAGATTACCCGAATTGTCTGTGGCTTCTGCACGTAATACAAAAGTACCCTCTGCCAAGTTATTAAGTGCTGCATCTTGCCCAGCATTATTCCAAGTATAAGGGGCTGTTGTAAGCGTTCGAATTAATACATTATCCTTGTACAAATCAACTTTACTAACAGTACCATTTGTGTCAATAGCATTAATAGTGATGGTAGCATTAGTGCCAGCTTCATAAATGGCATCTGCACCAGTTTGTATAGCATATGGCCCAAAAAACTGGCTAATCTCTTGATTTACTTTAGGTGTTGTAAAAGTAACTATTGGTGAGCCCTGTAATTTAAATTCAATAGTGGCTATTTCAAACATAACCCCTGACACGTTAGGTGCTGGTGGATTTGCAAAATTTAAGGTTATATCCTGAACACCCACTTGCAAACTTACGTTTGGAATAGTAATGCTATCGGGGCTTTGTTCAGCTACTACTAAAGGGTTACGACCACTGGGTGGGTTGGGTGCATTAAACAATGTAGAAACCCTACCCAACTCTGTAATGCCTTTTTTTAAAATAATAGTACCACCTGTTTGTTTTGCGGGGTTAATATTTACATTAAACTTTACATCGTACACACCAGCTTTGGCAACATTAAGTTTATAAGTAATTATGTTCGTGGCTCGTACATTATGTATAAAATCGTTGCCGCTAATATCTACTGTACTATTTACCGTTGATACATCGGTAGCATTAATAGTACCTGGAATTAGCAGTGCATCTTTTTTTACAGTAAATGCAATATATCTATCGCCTGTTTTTCCGTTTACATCGGTAGCTACAGCTTTTAATTCGTATATACCAGGTTGTAAATTATTTAATAACCCACCACTAAAGCTGTATGGCGCTGCATTGTCTTGACCAACCAAAACACCATTTAAATATAATTTCACACTGGCAATGATGCCTGCATAAGCAACTGTGGTATTTACCGTAATATTACTTGCCTTTGCAAAAAAATCGCCAGTAGTAATATTGGTAAAGCTTACATCTGGCTGTAAATAAGTACGGTCGGTTGTTTTTTGTTCTATTAACCATTTTTCTACCTCGCAAAGCGAACCTGCACCATCCGTTTCTGGGGTCAGTAAAAATTCTTTACCATTATAATTGGCTGGACAAAAAATAAGTTTATCTGAATACAGATAACTACTCGGTAATTTCTTTTTTAAGTAGTAAAACATTCGTTTATAATCGCTTACGTAGCCATTACCTGTTTGATTAGCTTGATTAGGGTTAAGCAGATAAATAGTTTTACCTAAATCAATAGCATATTTAATAGCATAAGCTACATCATTAAACTTGGCTGTATCATACGTAACATTAAATTCAAAAGACATGCCTGACACAAGCGCCAATCTATCTCTATTAAATTTACTGGTTACAAAAGATCGATTATTTGTGAATAGAGGCATTGTGGGACCAAAACTTAATAGTGCCTTAATATCTGTAGTATCAATATCTGGTGCTTCACTATAAATCATTTGCCCAGTTATGTTTACCCCACTTGGCAACTGCAACACCGATGGTGTGGTATTGGGGTTTACACCATCAACATACACACTTTCTAGTATCACATTTTTGTTGGTAAATTGGTTAACAATAGTGGTACGCTCAATTGTAGATAGTAAGTTCCAGCCAGCTGGCTGAATATTGAAGCCATCGGCATACTGTGCCACAAAGGGATAGTTTTTTTTATCTAACATACCCATAGATGTTTGCCTTGATACGCCAGTATTAGCATATACACGGTATTGAGCGTTAATAGAATTTATTGATGCAACAATCAATATATAGAATAGTAGTACGATATTTTTTTTCATATAATTAAGACTTATGCAATCGTTTTCATTATTAGCCTACGAACTTATTTAACACAGTGCAACTACCCATCCTGAACTGTTATGAAGTTCCGTTAGCAATAAGCATAAAAAAGGTGTACAGCAGTTGCCATACACCCCTAGGTTACTTGCATAAAAAAGTTTACTGCGCTATTATTAGCTTCTTAGTTTCAGTATCTGTTTTAATAAAATAAATACCTTTTGTACCTATTTGATTGACAGGTATAGCAAGATTGTTACTTACATTGTTTTTTGAGAAAACCAATTTTCCATCAACTGAATAGATATTAACGGATGTAGGTTTAGTAACCTTAATATTTAAAATATCGATAACTGGGTTTGGATAAATGTAAGTAGAAGCACCGTTTACCAATTCTATATTACTCTCGGTGTTTGCAGTTAAAAGTGGCGAAGTGGTTTCGAAAGTATTACTATGAGTTAATAAGTAATCATCAATGGAATCAATGGCATTCATTACCCCTTTTGGTGTATTTGCATATAATATAAAACACTCAGCTCTATAGGTTTCAAAATAATCGGTACCATTTCCTAAAAAATCTTGTAATTTATTAACATTTATCATACCTCTTAAATAGTGCCTAAATCCTACGGCAGAAAAACCAAATGGGCTGCGATCACCATCTTCTTGTACAATTACGCTATCTGTTCTATTATAAGTGTATTGTATAACTGCTGGGCTACTGAACTTTCGTCCAGTTATAGATTGTGTGTTTATTTTAGAAGTAGGTCTATAAAAACCAATGCTTCTACCTGCAGCATTTTCAGTGGCAGCTAGCGATACAATAACTGCTGTTCTAAAGCCCGTACCTACACTACCCTTAAAGCCACCAGTACTTCTGTTTTGTGCAGCGGTCCATGTTTTATCAGTCTTTTGTTTATAACGGTAAGTAGTGCCAGTACTTAGTAAATCATTATCCCAACGCATAAACCATGATGCCCATAAGTTGTTTAAATCCATATCACCGCCTGTAACTGGTGTATTGCTAGGGCCTACAGTCATATCGCGTTCTTGGGTGCTATCATAAACTGGGGGACCTTTAATTGTTGGAGTTACTGAGTAATTGGTAGGATCTAAAGACCCACCTAATTTGGTAAATTGTTGCATGGCAGAAAAAGGAGAAGGTGTACGATGGGTTTCACCGTTATTCATGGGGTTGCCCATGAAAGCATAATTGTAGCTATGGTAAATAACGGATGCAGGAGCATTGACTTTGTTTATCACATTTTCGTAAGTGCCCGAGTATTTAAATTCACTTCTAATTTCTTCCGTTTGTGTAATACCACGTCCTTGCTCATCAACTTTATCCTCATCAAACTTTCGTGGAGCCTGAAACATTTCGTAATAATAATCTTCACAAAGGTCGTTATTGTAAATATAATCATACTTATCATCGCCATACCACAAGCCAGCATAACTAGCAGATACTTTTAATATTGCAGGATTGGTATTAGCTATAGTAGTGCCGTCGGCAGCGTAGCCCTGTACAGGTCTTGGCGTACCCCAATCTAACTTACAACCTGCTTGTGTAGGATTGTATCTTTTAGAGTGCCCTAAATCTCGCAAATCGGATTGACCCATTCTGCCATAGGCTACAGATTTACTGCCCATAATATCTTTAAGAGTAGTACTATTAGCAGCATCTGGTATAAAAAACGAGTTAATAGCACCACCAGCATCTGAACTGATACCAATTTTTAAATAACCTGCTCTTAAAAAATCTGTTGACTTACCTGGCCCAAATGGATCAGTATTAGTGATAAACGCTTGTGCAGTAGATGCATTGTGAACTAACCCTAAACATAGTAGGGCAACTAAATGTTTTTTAATCATAATGGCAGTTTTTTGGTGTAAAGCAATGTTGCTAGGTGTTAAAATTAATTAGCGATTTAGACCCAACTATCCTGAACTGTTGTATTAAAAAAGGTGTACAATTAACACTGCACACCTTTTAAATGTTTTGCTAAAAAAGCATTTATTCAACTATCACAAACTGCTTTGTTTCAGTATCTGTTTTAATAAAATAAGTGCCAGCCGTACCAATTTGTGCAGATGGTATTGAAATATTACCAGTAGCTTTTTGTTTAGAATAAACAAGTTTGCCTGACTGATTATAAATATTTATGTCTGACGGTTTGTTGCTTGTTAGTTTAATGTTTAGCAAGTTGGTAATAGGATTGGGGTAAATTTGAATAGCAGTTGCATTTGCAATATCCATACTATTAGCAACATCTGCTAAAGATACAGGTTGGGATAAAACACTTCCATTGTTATTTAAATATATATCAACCTTTGCAATAGCAGTCATCACTTCTTGGGGGGTATCACCATAAAAAATAAAATAATCTGCAACATAGTTTTCATAAACATCTCTACCTTGCGTACCATTATAATTTTGAAGACTTGTTGGGTTTACTATTCCTTTAATTCTATGATCGAAGCCAACTGCCGTCATACCAATATTAAAAGAATTTTGTTGATCAAAAACAGAAACTTTTGTTTCTCTATTCACTCTATACACATCGCTGTTGTTTGCAAAACTTTTTGCTAAAATAGAATTATTGTTATCTCTTGAATCGGGTCTGTAAAGGCCTATTGACCTACCAGGACCAGATTTTACATTAGTAAAAGAAACAATAACCGATGTTCTGTAGCCGTTGCTTGCATTACCGCTAAATCCATTATTAGCCCTTTCTTCCGCAGCCGTCCAAGTGCCATTACTGTTTTGCTTATATCGGTAAGGGGCAGCAAATAAGGCATCATCCCATCGCATCACCCATCTGGCAATTACATTATTTAAATCTTTATCGGTACTCTGTATTGGAGTCACACCTGAACCTATGTTTAACGTTTGTAAAAATTCTGGCTTAAATACTTTAGTAGATTCTGTATAAGGTGTTGTAGTATAATCAGTTATATTACCACCTCCAAAATCAGTAAACTGCTGCATGGCAGAAAATGTAGGATTTCTGTTTTCACCATTATCAGTTGGATTTCTTTTATATGCATATTCAAAATGGTGATATATTGCTGGCGAACTAATACCAAGCCTCCCTTGATAATCTTCATATGTACCACCATAATTAAATTCACTGGTTATTTCTTCAGATTGAATAATACCTCTATTACCTTCAGCAATCATATCACTATCAAAATACTCACCTGTCAAGCCCCTTTGATTATAGTAATCTTTTGTTATGTTTTGTTTAAATATAAAATCATATTTACCATCACCATACCATAAACAAGCAGGATTACTAACTACATTTAACAATCTAGGGTTACTAGTATTAGTTGTTCCATCAAGATTTTTACGTTGAACAGTACGTGGAGTACCCCATTCTTCCATAAAACCAGCCTGAGTCGGATTGTAAACTTCGCTATGTGCTTCATCTCTAATTGAAGACTGCCCTAAACGACCATAAGTTTCTGCCTGATTACCCATAATATCAATAAGTGTATTACTATTAGCCGCATTTGGCACAAAAAATGAATTTATTGCACCACCAGCCCTTGAAGTAATACCAATTTTTAAATTACCTACTTTTAAAAAATCTGTAGATTTATTTGCTGAATGAGGATCGGCATAAGCGATAATTTGTGCAGTAGATGTGTTGTAAACTAGCCCTAAACACAGTAGGGCAACTAGATTTTTTTTAATCATAATGGCAGTTTTTTGGTGTAAAGCAATGTTGCTAGATACTGAAATTAATTAGCGATTTAGACCCAACTATCCTGAACTGTTGTATTAAAAAAGGTGTACAATTAACACTGTACACCTTTTAATTTTTTTATTAACCGTAGAGAAACTTATTGTTTTATGTAACGGTATTTAAACCTTGCATTTGGTGCAGCATCACCTTCATCTAGCCATTGCATGGCATTGGTATTTGGGTTATTATCGGTCCATTTAAAATCTATTGTAAAAGCACTACCAACAATGCCTAAAGCTTTTTTTGGTATTGCCAACTCTAGTTCATTTTTGTTAGTATGAAAGTTAATTGTTGCTATTTTTTGAAAATTATTATTTCCATCAAATGCTTCTAAAGTACTGCTACTATTGGTTTCTACACGATGGTTAATAATAAAATTAAAGCCTTCCCAATTGGGTTTAGTACTATCGGTTGCAATTAAAAGGTTCATCCAGTTTGCCGAATTAAAAGACGTAAGCGGTTTAGCAGTTTTTACATAAAAATAAATATTGTCACTATCAGAAGTTATTTTAGATTCAGTAATGTCGTTTCTACCACTATTATTTACATAGGCTTTTATGCGTCCCCAGCCAGGATGATTTCTATGAAACACATCGCCTTTATCATCATAAAAAACAGCTTCTACTTTATCCCAATCTGCAAATTTTCCATCTACTAAAATAGTATTGCTTTGGGTGTAAGTAGGCAACGTTCTACTGCCTTTAAACTTGCGAATATTATCTATCAATTGGTAATAATAATTGTCGTTAAAATCACCTTTTACGGGTTCAGCATCTCGGCTAAATTCTGCATTGTATAAATCTACAAAATAGGTTTCGCCGGTAGCAATGGGCTTGCCAATCATGTGCTTTGCCCTACCATCATTAAATCGCATAGCCACCCACTCGTTCCAACCAGTTACAAAAACAAATTCAGGATCTACTTCTAAAGCTCTTTTCCATTGTTCGGCAAAATGTAAGCCCAAGGCCGATTGTGGCACAGCTGGTTGTTGATTGTTAACATTACTTCTACCAATATTTGATGTTGGGTGCGAGGCAATGCCTACGCTTATCTGCTCGGGCTTATTTTTATCTTCATGCCAGCCAAACCCTTGTGGGCTGTAGTCAATCCAAGTCCATTTATCTTTACCATCGGCAAACCATTTGTGATTTTTACTAAAAGCCCAAGAGTGCCTTGTAGTAAAGAAATCTTTGGTTTCATCTGTTAAACCTTCAGGTGGTGTAAGCAACAATGGCTTGCCTTTCCAGTAAAACCATAAGTCTTTAAATAAGCCTGGCTTGTAAATATTAGCATACAACCTTTCTACTGTTTTCTGTGGGGCGCTATTTACTATGAAGGCGATGCTTGGTGTTGCTACACCTTCTTTTCGCATGGCTCTAAACGTTTCTACTATTTTGGTTACTTGTTGCAGGTAAATGGCAGCATTCGTTACATCTAAAATCATCACATCTACCCCAGCATCGGCCAACATTTGTCCATGTTTGCGTATTACCCAATCGTCATCGGCTAGGTAATAACCAAAGTAGGGTTCGCCCCAATAATGCCAAGCATGTATTGGCCCATACTGAGGATTGGTGGGATTGGCAGCCAATATTTTGGTGATATCGTAAGGGCTATTGGTGTCGCTTGGTAGCTTTTGTGCTACAGCTTCGTCTTTTACTCTATGGTTGGTATCATAGCCGTGGGCACCTTGCCAAACCATGTAAAAAATGCCCACGAATTTATCTTTTCTTATTTGCCCATCTTGCGTTTTAATGGTTAATTTTCTACCAATACCATCCGTGGCAACCCAAGTATCTGCTTTGGTATTAGATATTAATTGTGGTGAACCTGTTTGAGCCTTTGCCACCAAAGTGAATGACAACAAATAAATGAGAAGCTGCTTCTTAATCATGCTTTTGGTTATTTTTTATGGTGGCCATCATTTCTACATCATTGGTGCGCTGTATCCATTCGTCCATATCTTTTCGTAAGCTATCCAATATTTTTTTATAGCTATTATTTTTTAATAAGTCATTCATGCACCAAGGATCATTTTGTAGATCAAACAGTTCCTCGCCAGTAGCATTTTCCGAGTCTTGTAGCAACTGGTATTGTTTTGGAAATTCCTCTTTACCATCCAAGGTTGCTTGGTAGCTAAAATTCCTCCATTTGGCCGCTTCGTAATTATCTTCTGGTTTGCCCTTTAATCTTGCTTTTCCATTGCGCCTTATGTACCAATATTTACCATTGCTCATAGCTCTTGCTTGGTAATTATTTTCGCCAATTCTAGGAAATGAAACTTCAGTAAAAATGTATTGGTTAATGGTGGTATCGCCCTTTAATAACACATTTTTATGAGACTTACCATTTACCGTTGCAGGTATTGGTAGGTTGGTATAATCTAGCAGAGTGGGCATTAAATCCATTAGGCTAATAATTGTATTGGCTTGGACATTTTTTAAAACCATTGGCCCCGCAAAAATTAATGGTACATGCGAGCCAAACTCATAAGGATCGTACTTTCCACGATGGGTTGATGGCCCATGATCGCCAGTAAAAATGATGAGTGTATTATCGTATAACTTTTCTTTTTTTAATAAAGCAACTACCTCTGCTACACTTTTATCAGTGGCTTCTACAGCCCCTAAATAATCGCTCCAATCTTGTTGCATTAAAGCATTGTTTGGTAGAAAACTAGGGACAGCAAGCGATGCTAAGTTGATAGCACCTCTATCATTGGGGCTTTTAACATAAGGCCTATGTGGGGTATGAAAATTATAGTCTAAAAAAAACGGTTTGTTACTAGCTTTTGCCTGCTTAAAAAATACTTTTGCATCAACTTCTCTACCCCAATAATCCATCGGGAATTTTTGAGGTGAGCTAACATGGAACTTGCCAGTAAGCCCTGTGAAATAGCCCCCATTTTTTAGTGCTTCTACTAATGTGGTGAGGTTATTTTTAACTGCAAATTGCATGTTTAATGCTGGCGCTTCGCCTATACTTGGCGTGCTATTCTTTGTAAGGGTTTCTACAACATTGGTTGTTACGCCGTTTACGTGTGGGTGCGTACCAGATAAAAAACTGGCTCTAGACGGTGAGCAAGATGGAAATGCAGCGTATGCCTTGGTGAATGAAGTACCATTTTTCATTAAAGCATCAATGGCTGGGGTTTGTACACCGGGTGTCCCTATGCCACTCATTTGATAGCCCATATCATCTGCTACTATTAGCAATATATTGGGTGGTTGTTGGGCTATTACTGGCTTACAAATAATTGTACAGAAACAAACAAAAAAAACAATTCCAAATTTTAATTTCATAAAATAACTATAATGATTGGTATTTAATTAATCAATTTGCCTGGCTCTCTTCTATTTGAACCTTTTACTTTGGTAAGGTTATCGCCTAAATCTTCACGTGCCTTATCTGCAGCGGCTTGTATCTGCTTTACAACATCAGGATACTTATCTTTTATGTCCACTTTTTCACTTGGATCAGTTTGTAAATCGTATAACGCAAGGTCAGCTGTTACTTGTTCAGTTTTACCATTCGCACCATCTTTTCCAGCTATTATTACTGTTGGGTAGCTATGTGGAAAAACCAACTTGTAATTACCAATACGAATGGCATTCAAATCGTTCTGTTTAAAATAATAAAGTAATTCGTTTCGTGGGCTTTGTTTAGCACCTTTTAATAATGGTAAAATATTTACACCATCTATTTTATTGGTAGATAATTGAGTGTTTGTAACAGCGGCAAAAGTTGGTAATAAATCTATTGAGCATGCTAATCCTTCACTTGTTTTGCCAGCAGGTATAGTTTCTGGCCATCGCATAATGCAACTAACTCTTTGCCCTCCTTCCCAATTAGTCATTTTTCCTTCACGAAAAATACCAGCACTACCTGCATGGTTACCAAAGGTTAACCAAGGGCCATTATCGCTTGTAAAAATTACCAATGTATTCTTCTCAATACCTTTTTGTTTTAAGGCTTTCATCACTTCACCAACGCTCCAATCTACTTCCATCATCACATCACCAAAAAGACCTTTACCACTCTTATTTTTAAACTTTGCCGAAACGGCTAAAGGGATATGTACCATAGTATGTGGCATATATAATAGAAATGGTTGCTTGGCATTATCGTTTATAAATTTCACTGCACGCTCTGTATAAAGTGTCGTTAATTCACCAATTTCATCTAGGTTATTAATGCTACGCAATTTTTCGTTTCCTTCCATTAAAGGCAGCAACGGTAATGCACCCTTTTTAGGATTAGGTTTTGTACCATCTGCTACTACCGGCGACATATCATTAGAATATGGTATGCCAAAATATTCATCAAAACCATGTTGCAGTGGTAGAAATTGTTTGTTATCACCCAAATGCCATTTACCTATAGCAATGGTTTTATAATTTTTTTGTTTTAATAACTGTGCAATAGTTAATTCTTTATCGCTAATACCAATTTTAGAGTCGGGCTGCAATGCACCTGCTAAACCAATTCGATTTGGGTAACAGCCTGTAAGCAAGCCAGCCCTAGAGGCTGTACAAATGGGTTGTGCAGAATAGTAATTTGTAAACTTGGTTCCTTCAGCAGCCAACTTATCTATATTTGGGGTTTTATAAGCAGTTGCACCAAAAGGCCCTACATCTGCGTAACCCATATCGTCCATTAAAATAATAATAATATTAGGTGTGCTTGTTTTTTGGGCAATTGCAACCCCACAACTGATAGAAAAAATCAAAAACAACAAGAATTTCAAAAGAAAATATTTCATACTAGAGGATTACGTTTTAGGCAAAACAAATTGATTACCTATTTAAAGTTTTAGTAAAATCATAAATACAACTGAATAATAGACTCACTAATTAAATTAATTAAATATGCAATTTGCTACACTTTTATCTTATGCCATAATTTACCTATTCGAACATAAAAGAATCTCTACTTTGACTATTGAAACAGCCAAATGTAAAATATGAATTTTAATTTTATTCAACAATGGCTACCATCTTTAAACTTGTAAAGATTAATACATGCCACTTTATCATTACTAAAAGTGCATCTTATATTATTATTGTTTTATCATTTTTTGAGTATTGGATATACCATTTACATTACTACAAAGGAAATACACACCCTTTGGCAAATTAAGTCCGAGCGTAATAGGCTTTTGACTAGTTACAATTTTATTTTCTAGTGTTCTGCCATATTGATCTATAATACTTACGTTAACAGGCTTTTGAGAATTAGTAGTAATGGTAAATGATTGGGTAAAAGGATTGGGATAACTACTCACAGTTAGTGCTTTATCTGTACCAAGCTCTATTATATTACTTAATTTACTTAATCCATTTACATCTACTTGCTCTAAACGATAATAACATTTACCAATTGGCATGTTCTTATCCTCAAAGGTATAATTGCTCGTTGTGTTACTATTGCCAGATCCTTTTACAGAGCCAATTGTGCTAAAGGCATTACTATTTATAACGCGTTGAATATTAAAATAAGCATTGTTTATTTCAGCACTTGTAGCCCAAAAAAGTTGATTTGAAAGTTGCGTGCTTTTGCCATAGAAATTAATTAAGTCAACAGGCAATACTGTAGGATTTACATTAATAATATTGGTTATAGCTGGCTCTAAACTCAATGTCATTTCATCAATAATTACTTGCGCAGTTGCACTAGTTAAATCTGTTTCATAAAAACGAAATTTAACTTGGTTTAAAGATGTAGTGTTAGCAGGTGCTATATTAGCCAAATTAACATCATATACCTGTAATGTTGTGGTTGCAGGAATAGTTCCTAAAGTTGTAAATGTTGTTGTTCCACCAGTTGTATCTCGTATTAAAATATCTACTTTAGGGCCTTTGTATTTAATAGATAATTTTTTAAATTCTCGCCAAATTTGTCTAGTAACAAAATTAAAATTATAATCAACAAAATCGTTGGTTGTAGCACTGCCCTTTATTAGGCTAAAAGTGTTTGTTCCACCACCGTTTGCAATGGTTCCAAAATTCATATCACCAACTCGGGCAAGCGAACCTCTTGCATCTATACCATTTGTAAAATCAGCCAAGGTGACAAAATCTGAAAAACCAGTTGTAGTACCATCAGCATTTGTTGTAATATAAATATCTGGGGCAGAATAATCTGTTCGTACACCAGAGGTATTTAATCCTTCATCTACTAAAGTGGCAAAATACTTTACATAAAGGGTGTTATCTTTTAAGTAATAACCAGTTGTACGACTATTTTCTAGTGCTGCCAATGACGCTTTTGGTACCATTGTAATAGTCTCGTTTTTTACTGTAGTAGCCGATGGTACATTTACAAATACTGCAATAGTGCTATCATTTTGCTTACCAGCCCACCTAAACTCTGAACGAATAGTATTTGGCATTTGGTGGTATTGTGTAATATATTTAATATTCTCATCTAAAATAATAGGGAATTGAGAGTCGTAACCCCTTAGCAACTGATCGAAAGTTGCAGGCCCATCAGACCTAATGGCGTAAATAAACCGATCCTCACCATAACTTGTTCCAAAACCCCAGCCTGGCCAATTTTGCAACATCGCATATCTAGTTCCTGTGGTTACATAAGCACTCCAATCTGCACGCAAAGTAGCCTTTGTTAGATTGAATGGTAAGTTGAAGCGATAATCAAAAATGCGGTTGTTATACGCAGGGTTACTTGTTTTTGTATTATAAATGCGTGGCGTAATTCTACCAAGCGTTGTTCCCGAAATACTTCCATTACTGTCTATCATGCCTGCCACAAAATGGTAAGAACGTGATGGATCTTCTTCTAAAGACTGATAAGAAAAGTTTACTTTATTGTTTTGCGTACCATCGTTTTCGAAAGTAATATTTGTAGCAGAAAAATTTGGGTATTTGCCACTAGATCGCCTATTACCAATACAAACAGTTTTAGCACTGCTAGTAAACCCTGCCAAATGAGTGTTACTTACATCAGTAGAGCCATTGTACATCTGTAAACCTAGTAGTTCGCCTTTATTAGGAATGAAATAGCTTTGAGTACCCGTATTAGGTGTAATACCTACGAACATAGAGTTTTTAACAACAGCGTTATAAGACAAAAAAGCCATAAAAGAGGCATCGCCAAAAACACAATCGTCAAATGTATTGGTTACGCCACCTCTTGTCCAAACGCCATTTTGAGCACCTTTGTAAGATATAAAACGGGTAAACACATGCTCTAGTTTTGCACCCTTCACATCAAGTAGTGGATAAGGCGGAAAAAAAATTGCTTTACGAGTAGTAACGTCCATATCACCTTCTAAAGCCAAATTTTTATTGGTACAGGTATGGCCCACATTATCTTCAAATTTTTTTAATGGAAACTTTCGTGGCGAGTAAGTAGTCGTTTTTTTAAGATAACTACTGCGTAAAACCGTTGTTACAGGTATTAACCAAAACCCTGTATTAGTACTACCTGCTGCCACATTACCGGTGTAAGTATTATTGGGGTTTGTTATCCAAAAAGTACTTGGTTCTGTATTTTCGCCAGGTTCTATACCTTTACCTTGTGCAGCAGCCCTTGTGGTAATACCAAGGTTTCCGTCAAATATATTATTTTCTTCATCGCCATCTTCTAACATAAAACCATGACCCATATGGTCATAAACCACATTCTGCTGAACCAATATACTATCTGATCCATGTATTACTACAGCTCTATTAAAAGAGTTTCTTATGGTACAATATTTTATATATTGCCCTACCGCATTGCCAGCTATATGCCAGTGCATTGGGTAAGCACCTTTATGGCCTAACTGCCCCATGTTAAATAATTTAACATTGTCTATTTTGGTACTTGCACCAACCATACTCATAATATATCCACCATAATACTGGTCGGTTGGGTTGGCGCCAGTTAAAGTGTACTCGCCTTGTACTGTAATATTTCTTGTAATTAATCCTACTTCTGCCCGTTGATCGTATGACTTCGTGCCACTTTTGTATGTAAGAATTTGTGCAAAATGCATCCAAGTTAAGCTGCTTGATAGCGTAATAACTTTACCTTCAATCTTAGTTATTCTTCGTCTTTCAGCATGGTTGGGATCATAATCGGTAGAGGCAATTACAATAGAGTCACCAACAGACCAGCCAGGAACTGATTTATCTGAAGCTAAAGTTATAGTGTTGTCGCCAATATTAGCGGTTACCCCCAAATGTGTCCAAGCTGTTCGTTGCTCACCATGTATATCAAGGCTGCCACCATCCATTACCAAAATACCTTTGTTAAATACATTATTGCCCATCATCATTACCACCATTGGGTCGGTAATTCTGTCAGTTGAGTCTTTACCCATTAAGGTTAAAGTGCCATTGTTTACATAAGGGTTAGCCACAGTACCCCAAGTAAACGATGCATTAGTACCCATAATTACCATGTACCGGGTTTTGATATCAGCGTTATTTAATGCATTACTTACGGTTAATTTTCCCATTACCATAAGCGAATTCACATCAATATTTATATTTATTAGTATCTCAGCACCCTCTTCTATAATAATGTCATCACCGGTGGCAGGTACTGTACTATTATTCCAGGCAGTTTTGTCATTCCAGTTTTTAGGCACAGTAGTAGCTGGTGTTGAGAGTGCTCTTTTTACGGCGGCATTACTACAATATGCACATAACAATACAAATAATAGGAGGAAGTTTTTTTTCATAATTGACAAGCTGTGTAGGTGAATAATAACTACAGAAGCAAATATTTTAATAAATACTATAACAGAAGCAATGCAAATAAATTTTTAGTAAGTTTTCAGTCGTAACTAACAAAATTATTTGTAGGATTTTAAACAGCCATCCTGAACTGTTGGCTACAAATATTTTCATTAAGAGAAATTATACATTTATTAGTTTAAATTATGGATTTATCATAAATCGTTTAGTGGTAATTGACTAAAAAATTAAAAGAAGGAAAATGAATTTGGCATTTCATCCTAGCTTGATGCCATTTAAAACCAAACGTGCCAACTCATAAAAAGTTGGCACGTTTGCTATATTATCTATAAAAAGTAATTACCAATTACTGAACGATTAGTTTTAAAGTATTATTTAAATTATCACCCACAACTTTTAACAGGTACTGGCCAGTAGGTAAATTTTCTTTTAATTGAATTTTATAGTTGTTGTAAGATGGTATTGTACTAATTGCTTGCTGCTGTACAATTTTGCCTTGCATATCTATAATATTTATTGCTACTTGCTTGCCAGAATAATTGTTTAATTGTAAGTAAAATTTACCCTTTACAGGGTTAGGGAAAATTTTGACGGTAGCAGTAGCAGATGCATCAACACTGCTATTTGCAAAAGCCAAAGATGCGGGTTTTGCATTAATAATATTTATTATAGGTGACCCTAAACTCAAGGTCATTCCTGCAATTACCGCCGTCATAG
Organism: Parasediminibacterium sp. HNIBRBA5674; assembly: GCF_056745525.1. NCBI lineage: Bacteria > Pseudomonadati > Bacteroidota > Chitinophagia > Chitinophagales > Chitinophagaceae > Parasediminibacterium > Parasediminibacterium sp. HNIBRBA5674. The sequence goes on from NZ_JBQWIE010000044.1 coordinate 16,460, forward strand.
TTGGGTTAGTTAAATCGGCTTCATAAAACCTAAACTTCACTTGGTTTATTGAGGTTAAGTTAGCCACTATCACATTGCCTAAATTTATATCATATGTTGTTTGTGCTGTAGTGGCTGGTATGCTACCTAGCGTTGTAAAGGTGGTACTACCGCCTGTGGTATCTCTTATCAAAATATCCACTTTGGGGCCACGGTAAGTAATGCTTAGCTTATTAAATTCTCTCCAAATTTGCCTAGTGGTAAGGTTAAAATTATAGTCCGTAAAATCGTTGTTTGGATTAGTACCTTTTGTTAAGCTAAAAGTGTTTGTTCCACCACCGTTTGTGATGCCACTAGAAGTCATATCGCCTGTATTTGCAAGTGAACCTCTAGCATCTACCCCATTTGTAAAATCAGCTAAGGTTACAAAATTTGAGAAGCCATCTGCGGCACCGGTACTTGTAGTAATATTAATATCGGTTGCAGAGTAATCAGTATTGAGGGCAGAGGTATTTGTTCCATTATCAATAACAGTAGCAAAATATTTTACATACAAAGTATTATCTTTTAAGAAACAAGCTGTTGTACGGCTATTTTCTAGTGCCGCTAACGAAGCTTTTGAAGTGAGCAAAGTAGTGCCATTTTTTACAGTTGTGGTAGAGGGTACATTTAAAAATACAGCAATGGTGCTATCGTTCTGCCTGTTGGTCCACTTAAACTCTGAGCGAATGGTATTTGGCATTTGGTGGTATTGGGTAATGTATTTTATGTCTTGATCTAAAATAATAGGAAATTGAGATTCCCAACCTTTTCTTAACTGATCAAAAGTTGCAGGCCCATCAGAACGAAGTGCATATATAAAACGGTCTTCGGCAACAGTTGTGTTTTCGCCCCAGCCTGGCCAATTTTGCAATATGGCGTACCTAGTGCCAGTGGTTATATAGGCACTCCAGTCTGCACGAAATGTTCTTTTGTTTGGGTCAAGTGGCAAATTGAACAAAGAATCAAAAATGCGATTATTATATGCAGGATTACCAGCTTTTGTGTTATAAATGCGTGGCGTAATTCTACCAGGTGTAGTACCTGTAATACTATTATCTAAATTTTTCATACCTGCTACAAAATGGTACGAACGTGATGGATCCTCTTCCTTAGACTGGTACTTAAAGTTTACTTTATTGTTTTGCGTACCATCACCTTCAAAAGTAATATTTGTAGCGGTAAAATTTGGGTATTTACCACTTGATTGCCTATTACCAATACATATCGTTTTTGTAAGGCTTGTAAAGCCAGCCATGTGGGTATTGCTAATATCTGTAGAGCCATTATACATCTGCAAGCCAAGTAAAGTATCTTGATTAGGTATAAAATAACTTTGCGTACCCGTGTTAGGGGTAATACCTACAAATAACGAATTGTTTACAACAGCGTTATAAGACAAGAAAGCCATAAAAGAGGCATCACCAAAAACACAATCTTCAAATGTATTGGTTACGCCACCTCTCGTCCACACACCATTTTGAGCACCTTTATATGATGTAAATCGTGTAAATACATGTTTTAACGGTGCCCCAGTATTATCATTTAAAGGATAGGGTGGAAAAAATATTGCTGTCCTATTCGTTGTATCCATATCGCCTTCTAAAGCCAAGTTTCTTAGAGCGCAGCTATGCCCAACATTGTCTTCAAATCTTTTTAAAGGAAATGTTCTTGGTTTATAACCGTAACTACCCACTCTTTTGATATACTTAGTTCTTAAAACGTAAGACACTGGTATTAGCCAAAAACCAGTACTTACACTGCCAGCTGCTACGTTATTAATGTAAGTATTATTGGGATTGGTAATCCAAAAAGTGCTTGGGTCTGAGTTTTCATTTGGCTCTATACCTTTCCTTAGCGCAGCAGCTTTTGTGGTAATGCCAAGGTTTCCGTCAAATGTATTGTTTTCCTCATCACCATCTTCTAACATAAAACCATGACCCATATGCTCATAAACCACATTTTGCTGTACCAATATACTATCTGATCCATGTATTACTACAGCTCTATTAAAAGAGTTTCTTATGGTACAATATTTTATGTATTGCCCTACCGCATTGCCAGCTATATGCCAGTGCATTGGGTAAGCACCTTTATGACCCAGCTGCCCCATGTTAAATAATTTAACATTGTCTATTTTGGTAGTTGCACCAACCATACTCATAATATATCCGCCATAATACTGGTCGGTTGGGTTGGCACCAGTTAAAGTGTACTCGCCTTGTATGGTAATATTTCTTGTAATTAATCCTACTTCTGCCCGCTGATCGTAGGATTTTGTACCACCTTTATAATTGCGTATTTGTGCAAAATGCATCCAAGTTAAGCCACTTGACAGGGCTACTTTTTTTGAACCTACATTGATACCCATTATTTTCCTTTTTTCGGCATGAGTCGGGTCATAATCGGTTGAAGCGATTACAATAGAGTCACCAAACCTCCAATCTGGAAAAGGTTGATCCGCTGCAAGAGTTATAGTATCTTCACCAATATTAGCGGTTACCCCCAAATGCGTCCAAGCTGGTCGTTGCTCACCATGTATATCTAGGTTACCGCCATCCATTACCAAAATACCTTTATTAAAAGCATTGCCCATCATCATTACCACCATTGGGTCAGTAATTCTATCGGTTGAGTCTTTACCCATTAGGGTTAAAGTACCTTTATTTACAAAAGGATTAGCTACAGTACCCCAAGTAAACGATGCATTGGCACCCATAATTACCATATACTTGGTTTTAATATCAACGTTATTTAATGCATTACTCACGGTTAATTTTCCCATTACCATAAGCGAATTCATGTCAATATTAATATCTATTAATATCTCGGCACCATCTTCTATAATAATATCATCACCGGTTGCAGGTACTGTACTATTATTCCAGGCAGTTCTGTCACTCCAGTTTTTAGGCGCAGTAGTACCTGGTGTTGTAAGAGCTCTTTTAACGGCAGCATTGGTAACATACATTAATAGCATGGCCAATACAGAGAGAACAATTTTTTTCATAATCAGCAATTTTTTTGTTAAATAGTAAAGAAGATAGTTAGGGGGTAAAACCGGTTTAAATAAAGTTTGAGATGGACAATAAACCAGAACTTGCAGGCAGTTGCCAATAACTGCAAATGCACATTGGGCATTGAAACATATAGCTAGACTTAAATCGTTTTAACAAAACTATTTAAGCTTCTCAAACTACTATCCTGAACTGTTGGATGCACATATAAAACACTCTAAAAAAATAATTTAATAACAGTTCAGGACACCTATTAAAACAGACAATTGTAATTTGTTCGCTCATGAAGATTGCTCAATAAATTTAAACCATAAACAATTATTTTAAACACTACAACTATATGAAAAAGTTCGCATTCGTAATTCTCCTTTGCTTTAATTTAGTTACAAGCTATTCACAGCAAATCGCTGAACCAATTACAACCTATACCAATCCAATTTTAAGAGGGGTAAATCCAGACCCTAGTATTTGCAGGGTTGGCAATGATTATTACATGGTCACCAGTAGTATGTTTATATATCCTGGCGTTCCTATTTATCATAGTAAAGATTTAGTAAATTGGCAACAAATTGGCTATTGCCTTACTAAAAAAGAGCATTTTTTTCTTGATAAAAATAACCGCAATCCCATGATGTACGCAGCCACTTTGCGGTACAACAATGGCACTTTTTACATGATAACAACTGATGTACATGGTGGTGGTAATTTTTTAATAACTACTACCAATCCTGCTGGCGAATGGAGTAATCCTGTGTTTATAGATCAGCCAGTATTTGACCCAAGCTTGTTTTTTGATACCGATGGTAAAGTGTACTATACTCGTCGTGGGTTAATGACAGATAAGGATATTGTACAAGCTGAAATTGATGTAAAAACAGGTAAATTATTAACCCCATTAAAACCCATTTCTAAAGGTTTAGTGTCTGATGACACCGAAGGGCCACATTTGTTTAAAGCCAATGGCTGGTACTATCTTACTATGGGCGAGGGTGGTTCTAGGGCCTTGCACATGCAAACTATTGCAAGAAGCAAAAGCCCTTGGGGGCCATTTGTTTCTTGCCCAAATAATCCAGTTATTTCGCAACATAATGGTTGGTGGCACCCATTAAAATGCATGGGCCATGCAGATTTTTTACAAGCGCACGATGGCAGTTGGTGGGCTGTTTGCTTAGGCACAAGACATGCAGGATACAATGCATTTAGTGCCATTGGTAGAGAAACATACTTACTGCCTGTAACATGGGTAAATGAATGGCCAGTAGTGAATCCTGCTTTTATGCAAAAGCCCTATGTGCAAGCCAAAACATTACCATTAAAACCTTGGCCAAATGAACCTATTAGAGACAATTTTGACAACGAAAAATTAAATCTAAAATGGAAAATGCTTGCTTACCCAACAGAAAATTATTATAGCTTAACAGAAAGAAAAGGGTATTTAAGATTGAAGGGTAATGCACAACAAATACGTGAAAGTTCTCAAGCTGCTTTTATAGGTACGCCACAAAAAGAAATGGCGGGCAATTGTACCACACAAATAGATTTTAAACCAACAGCGGATAACGAAGAAGCAGGATTATCAGTTTTTCAAACAGGCAATTTTCATTACGATGTGTTTATAACCATACGTAACAATGTAAAAGTGGCTGTGCTGCGCAAAAGTGTAGGCGACTTGGTTGTAGAAAGCAAATCGTTTCCTATAACAAGCGATAATGTTCGCTTACAGGTGGCATTTGATGGCACGAAATATACGTTTCAATTTTCCGAAAACGATGGCGACTGGAAAACTTTAGGTACAGGTAATCCCAATTTAATCTCAACCGAAATAGCAAGTGTTTGGTCTGGTGTTTTAATGGGTATGTACAGTAGTGGTAATGGAAAAATTTGCACCGCCCCAGCCGATTTCAATTGGTTTGATGCCGATTTTAAATATGTGAAATTGTAACATAATTATTCTAAAAGAATTATCATGAAACGTATTTATCAATTTGCAGTTGTATTATTTTTTGCAGCTGTAAATAATGTAAACGCTCAAGCTATTCAGCCAATAAAAATAATACCACGCTATGAAAAAAATCCCAGCGTTTCATTGGGCGGTTATAGCATTACACTAGCAAATGGTGATGATACGACTGGTATTTTTAAAACTACAAATTGTAGCCTTGCATTACCTGCAATTGGCATAGTAAAAGTAACAGCAAAAACAGGCGATAATTTTATAGATATTCGACTTGCTACCATGGCTGCAAGTGCTAGTTTCAACTTTGAAACTAGCGTATACAAAATTTTAAAATTAAGAGTACAAGCCGAGAAAAAAATAGCAGGTGATTTAACCATAGAATACACTACAATATTTAATGGAAAAACTGAAATTCTTACTACAAGCATTGCACATAAAAAAGGCGATTGGGTAGAACATGCACTAGACTTTAGTAAACTATCTCAATGGCATGGATGCCTTACCAATATAAGACTAAAAATGCTTGAAGGCACTGAAAACATTGGGATTTCGGTATTAATTGATAAAATAGAATTAGTAACCGATGATGAAAGTGATAAAACATTTGGGCTAAATCCACTACTACTAAATGTGATTCAACGTGTAAAAATGGATACCAAAAATTATCGTAGCGAAGTAGAAGATATTGCCAATTTTAAGGGCGAAACATTACCTGAAAATTCGCAGAATTTAGATGGTAGAATTTACTACTTCGCAAAGGATAAAGGTATAGATAGAATTGCCATTAACCGGTATTTTAACAAAACTACTGGTGATTATTTTGATGCCATAAACCCACCATCAAACACTTATATTTTAGATGCTGAACTAGGGTTTATTTGGACGAAATGTTACCCTGGCATGTCGCCAGTTTTACGAGCCGTAAATAAACAAACTGGTCATCACACATTGGTAGTTTCTACCGAAAAAAAAGAAGGCTATATAATTGATGATACTCTTGGTTTTGCTTATGCTAGAAACGAAAAACCATTACAAGAATACGAGCTTGAAAGCGATGTGATGGATGATATTTTTTACATCAATTCTGGTAAAGTACGTTTTGGTGTAAACCTAAGCCACGGTGCTGCTGGCTGGCATTGGTATCACGGCAATAAACAAATGGAAAATATAAACGACTTTGGCAGGCAAGTACAATTATCTTACTACACCAATAAATTAAATCCATCAGAAGTGGGCTTTGGTCGTGGGCAAGTCGGTAATCCAGTAGCATTTGTTTATAAAATTGGCAACACATTGGTTACTAGAACAGTACCCATTGACTGGAATTTCAAAAACGTTTTACGAGACGAGGGCAACATTAGCCACCCCGATATTGTTCCAGGCATTATACTGGGTAAAGATGTAACGTTTGGTATTTTAGGTCATGCCGAATTAGCAAAATGGACCGCCTACGTACACACACCAGTTGCAATAGATAAATACAATGGTGGATCGCAATTAGAAATTTTTTCTAACCACCCCACAGCCGATATGTGGTACAGAGCAAATGTAGATTTTGATGAAAATGGCAAGCTATTTATATCGGCTACAAAAACAAATTTAGAGAAGCAAGCAGATGAAGAAAAAGGGGCTTTTTACAACTATCCCAAAAGTGGTTTTGGTGGTAACATAAGTGCTTTAGGTGCAGAGGACAATCAACTAGCTTTTGGGTTAATGGTAGGTACTTACTCTGATGAAAATAACAAAAACCTTAGCAACGCATACTACACTTTCGCTGGTGAAAATAGAATCCATAGTTCACGTCATGTAAATATTTCTGCCGCTGGTAAATTAGGGCCAGAACATGCCAGCCCATTTGATAATTACACTACTGCACAACGCAGCGTTATGCGAAGCCCAACAGTGGCTGGTGATAACCGATATATTGTGTATGCCATGACGGGATCAATGGCTGATGTAAAAGCTTGGATGCAAGATTTGTACAACCATAGAGCAGAGCTAGAGTGGTAATTATGATATGAATAATACATCTGCCACTCTTTTATATTTCTAAATGTTACGCTAGAAACGCAAAATTTCATCATCATTTTTTGCTTCTAATCTTTATGAAACTAGCAGCTATCCTAACAGTTCAGGATAGCTGAACTGTGTAATCTAGTTAGCTTCACTCTCAATTTACCTTAAAAATGTTTGCCACCAATTCGATTAATCTAAAGCCATATATGGCTTTGCTTACAAGTTATTTTACCTTCTTGTGTATAAAAGTACAAACAACTTGCATCAATACTTGTTTCATCATCACTTGCACTATATCTAATTTTAAAAACTTAACACTTCTTAAACCAGCTTGTACTATAAATCAATTAGACTAATTTTTTTGCAAACAAATAAGCAAAAGGCATTAGGCAATTATTAATACATCTAACCCATGAAAATAAAATTTTTACTATTTCTTCAAGCATTATTACTTTTTAACGCACTTAACACTGCTTTTGCAAGAGTAATTACTGTAAAACAAAACGGAACTGGTAACTATACAAAAATAAACGATGCCGCACAAGTTGCGCAGCCCGGTGATACCATTTTGGTTTTTAATGGTACATATCGAGAATTGGTAAATCCGCCTAGAGGTGGTACTAGTGAAACTAAGCGCATTACCTATTTAGCAGCAGGAAATTATGTTTATATAAAAGGGTCAGAAATTGCAACAGGCTGGGTAAATCAGAATGATGGCACTTGGAAATTAACGTTAAATACAACGATTTTTAATGGTAGAAATCCGTTTGCATTAAACATGAGGTTTATCAGTACAGAAGACAGTGTTTCAACCACGGTAAAAGGCAAAGCCCATTCTTTAGGCGAAATATATGTGAATGACCAATCTATGTGCGAATTAAGCACTACAGCCTTGGTAAAAGCAAATGCAAACTCTTGGACAGATACGAATAATGGTACAGTATTGATTGCAAATTTCGGTTCGCAAAATCCGAATACTGAATTAGTAGAAATTAATGCTCGTGAACAAATATTTTGTCCATCAACCTTTAATTTGGGCTATATAACAGTAGATGGGTTTAAAATAATGCACGCAGCAAATTACTTAGATGAATTTTTAGGCCAAGTAGACCAATTTCCCTTGCATGGCGCAGTTAGTACCAAAGCTGGGCATCATTGGATCATTCAAAATTGCACCATTGAGTATGCAAATGGTTACGGTATTGATTATGGCTATGGTACCAATGCTGAAAGATTAGCGAACACTGCAAATATGGGCTATACTATTATTCAGAATAATACTATAAGAAATACAGGGGCACATGCCATATTTGGTTTTGCCGCTTCTTACATGACTATTAGAAATAATAAAATATTTAAGGCATGCAGGTACAATCCAATAAATTGGGGTTGTGCCTTGAAAATGCTTTGGAATAATAACTATAGTATACTTGAAAATAATTATATATATGGTACTAGAAAAGGGCATTTGTTGTGGCTAGATGCTTCTTGGTCTGGTATGAAAATTTCGGGCAATGTTTTTTCAAGTATCAATGGCTCTAACTCTCGTATCTATTTAGAATTAGGGTTATCGGGTAGTTTTGATAATAATGTATTTTTAGATACCTACGTTTATGAACGTAACACAAATGGACCATTCTTTACTCACAATCTTTTTATAAATACAGCCTTTGGTTATGTTTGGACGGATAGGGGGCCTACCGCACCAGCTGGAAATGCAACTTACATTTCGAGTAACAATCACTACCACAGCAATATGTTTTTTGGTGGCTCAGGGTTAAGAAGCGTGCCCCTCTTACCGTATCCTGGACAAAATGCAAATACATCTGATTACAACGCTTTTTTTACTGATGCTGTATGTAAACCTGTAGGCATGGATGCTAATAGCAAAGTGTATGGCAACGCAACATTTGACCCCAACAATGCTTACACCACTACTGAGTCTTCCGCAAAATTGAACTTTAATATGAATGCTGGTGCACTGGCTATACCTGCACCTTTTTGGGCTGCTGATTCCTTTGCTCGATTTTATACTTCTTGGACGCTTCCTGACATTAATAAAGACTTCTTTGGAAAAGCAATCTCTAAAACCGCACCAAAGGTTGGCCCTTTTGCGGATATTGCTGTAGGTGCCAATGCGTATACACTTTGGCCAAAAACAACACAACCAATAGTCAATTCGGTAAAAGTAGATAATGCGAATGCTGCTATTTCATATACTGGTACTTGGACTACTGCTACTGATGCATCGGCCTTTTCTAGCAGTATTCACCAAAGTACCGTTGCAGGCTCTGCGGCTTCTTTTTCGTTTACAGGTACTGGCATTCGCTTTGTAACACGTAACAATACCGATGGCGGTATTATCCAAGTTTTAATAGATGGCGTGCAGGTAAAAATGTACGATTCCTGGATGTGGTTTAAAGATAACCAATTTATTGCTTACGAAAATCTTGCGCTACCTTATGGTAACCACACCATAAAAATTGTAAGTACTGATGATAATAATTTCTCATCTACTAGTAATAAGTGTATTTTAGATTATTTTGAATATTTTAATAACGGTAATTTAGTTTCTGCAACGCAGCCGTTTGTATCCTTTAGCACTACAGCACTTATCAATACAACTAGTAATACTATAAATTGTAATGCTTCTACAGGTAATATACCTTTTTTTGTAAATGATTTACAGGTGACCGATTTGAAAAACCTCAACATCGTTGCCACTTCATCAAATACAGCGCTAGT
>NZ_JBQWIE010000045.1:0-25702 GCF_056745525.1 Parasediminibacterium sp. HNIBRBA5674
TGAATAATCCTCCTGAATGGGTTGACATAGCTGACCAAAACATAGTTTCATTTTAGTAATAAAACGAAAAAAAACTTATTTTTGTATCTGAATACAATTGTCGAAGAGGTCTAATATGGTGTAGCCTTATCAAAAACTGCAGGTAGAGCCGCTTTGCGGCTTGCAAATGCTGAAGCCTCACCATTTAATTTTAGAAATCTGTCTAAAATCATTAATGGCTATGTAACTGATTTACTAGAAATGACCAACACTTTAAGAGAAACTACTGAACTTGAAAATCAATTGGTACAAAACAAAACTTATGTTTTAGCCGCTGACCCTAAAAACAAATTAAAAGCACCAACTGGAAAAGCAGAAGTACCATTTATAGATTTTTCGCCTGTACAAAATGCTTTAAAAGCCCTAGATAAAAGCGCGGAAGAATTAGCCAAAACTTGGAATAAAACTACCACTAAAGCAGAAAAAGACAAACTTAACAAAGCTTTATTTCAGGCTGAACAATAGTTATTATCACCAACTGGCTTACCAAGAAGAAACTGGTTTAAACATACCATTTATACACCCGTCTTTTACACAGGTTAAGGCGTAAAAACAATGCCTGGCATAAGAGAAGCTATTGAGCAAAGAAATTGGAAAGAGGCGCAAGAACAAGTAATAATTGTGGCTGATACCATTAATCGTTTAGGGAGCTAATTATTGCAAGTTGCTAAATAGAATTAGGCTATCACATAACAAACTGGGCTTCACTTTTAAAAGCGAAGCCCAGTTATATTTTACAAAAAATTGTATGCATTATGTTAATTGCTTTTCCATCTCATAGTGCGGTACAGTTACTTCTTCAAATTCATCGCTACAAACACTGTAGCCGAGTTTTTCATAAAAACCAACAGCCGTTTTACGAGCATGCATCGTTAGTTTTTTATAGCCTGCGTCTCTTGCAACATTTTCTGCAAAATTCATTAACGCTCTACCAATGCCTTTTCCTTGCAAGCCATCTAATACCGCCATTTGACGCAACTTTACCGTACCAGGTTCTATTTCTGTAAGTAAGCAACAACCTTCTAATTCTTCCTCATCAAAACAACCAAGCAAAATATCTTCTTTTTCTTTTTCTAAATCTTCCTTGGAAAATATTAATCCCAAAGGCGCACGCAAAATTTGCATACGCAAATCAATCATTTGGTTGTACTCTTTTGTGCCGTGATCTATAAATTTTAATGCCATACTCTTTAATGTTAGTTGTTCAAGATACTGTTTTATTACACGAATTAAAGTAATTTCACTAATTACACAAATACTTGACCATTGACCATTGACCATTGACCATTGACCATCGACCATTAACTATTCACTTTACCGTAATGCATTTCTGGATGCCTTTCAAATGGATGTTTTGTTTCATCAAAAATATAACGCCAAGTAATCATGTGGCGGCTTTGAATACCACCTAAGCTCTTGTAAATATTAATCATTTTAGGATTCCAATCACCAGCCCAGCCCATTTCGTAGCTATTGTACCAGCCTTTGTTTTGTATTACCAATGCCGATTCATAAATCATAAAACTATCAATACCCAAAGCTTGATATTTAGGTACTACACCAAAAGCTAGGCCAACTAATTTTTTACACTGCCCAGTTTTTTTCATCCACAACAATCTTAGCTTTTCTACCAAGCCAAATTTACCATTAAAATGTTTAAAATATTGGTTTACATCTGGTATATGAATAGACATTGCAATGGGTTCATCTTTATAATAAGCAAACCAAACCGTGCGCACATCTATTATGGGTTTCATGGTGTTAAAGAGTTTTATTACCTGCTTTTTAGAAATCTCTTTGGCCTCGCCATGTTGCGCCCAAGCTGCATTGTACACCGTTGCAAAGTCTAATGCATATTTTTCTAAATCATCTAAGCTAGCATGCCTTGCGGTATAATCAGGCTTGGTTTTAAACTTTGCGTGGCGCTCTGGAAAACGTGCTGGCAGCGGCGCATCTACCTCCATTCTATAATAATACTGATTGTAGTAGTTTTTGAAACCATATGCCATAAATAAAGCCTCGTAATAAGGTGGATTGTAAGCCATACCGTAAGCGGGTTCTTCGTTAAAACCCTCTACCAGTAAGCCCCAATTTTTATCTCTATCGCCAAAGTTTACAGGGCCATCCATTGCCTCGCAACCTTGACTTTGCAACCATGCTTTACCCGTATCAAATAGTAAGTTGGCGGCTGCTTGGTTATCAATACAATCGAAAAAGCCTACGCAACCTGTTGTAAATTCTGTGCCTTTATTAATGTAATGGCTATTGGTAAATGCGGCAATACGGCCAATGGTTTTGCCAGCATCATCTTTAAGTATCCAACGTTTGGTATCGCCGTATTTGTAGTTTTTGTTTTTCGCTTTATCAAATACCTCTTTCACTTCATTATCCAGAGGCCTTATGTAGTAAGGGTTACCTGCATTTACGGTTGCATTAATTAGCAAAAATTCTTTCTCTAAACTGGCACTCGTTACTTCTAATATTTGCATACAAAACCTATTTGTACAAATGTAGTGTTTGAGGGTTTAATAGGAACGCTGTTAGCTAAGCAAAAAGATTTTAAATCTTTAACTCTAAGGTCTGGATTGCAAATCCCGACCAACAAAACATATTTAATGACTAGCCAGATATTCTTTAATGGCGTAATGGTAAATAGATTGCCCTACTGCTACCTTATTTAAATAAGTGGCTTTTAATGCAGGATTTTTTAATATTGCTTGTGCATACTTTACGGCTTGGCTAAATCTGCCTTTTTCTGCTAACTGTTTGAAGCTAGGTTTTACATTACTCATATCGGGGTACTTACTAATTACCGTTTTAGTAGCATACTGTTTTACCACTAATTTCTTACCTAAATGGCCCGACATGCCTTGTAGCAGTATATTGTTTTGCGTAGTTGCCATATGGCAAAGATATGGTGTTTATATATTCATCCTACGTTTATCTTACGTTTATCTTACGTTAAAATTATATTAAGGGTAAATATTTGCCATATGGTGTTTATGCCATAAAAAAAGTTATAACCCTTTTGAGGGATTGGCTACTAGTTGTTGTGTTATACTTTTAATGGCTGTTTGCTATTTTTAAGATGTGAGCAAAAAATACTACTTGCTAGTATAAAAGGTGTTGCACAATGCTGCAAAGCGAACAGAACGTACATACCGATAGCTATCGGTAGAGTGACACAACAGAAGCACAATAGTAGTAATACAGTTGGTTAAACCAATAATGGCATTAAAGATGCCTTTTATCTGTATTTAGGGATGCCCTTTGGAACATCACGAAAAGCGATTAAACCAATCGTTAAAACCGCTTTTAAATTTTTGTCGTATATAGGTACAAATAATTAGGAAATAACTATTGATAGGCAAATCGTAGCAGATTTGACTATTGTTATGGTAACTAAGGAGCTATAATTAATATACAAAAGTGAAAATTTTACAAACTTTACAAATATTTGTGTAAGAATTTAAGAAATGAACGGGCTGATATTTGTGTAACAAAAGATACAACACCAACTAACTTTTATGACAAACGCAATTATACTCATCGTATCTGGCTTATTTATAGGCGTGGCCTATTACACACGACCTGGCAATCACTACAACAAACCATAGTTTTTATGCTATTTCAATTTGTTTGGTGTTACTTGTCGCTTTTTCTTCATTTGCTTGTAAAAAGAAGGTGATAAGCCTGTAATTTTTTTAAACTGATTAGAAAGATGTGCAACACTACTGTAATTAAGTTGGTACGCAATTTCAGTAAGCGTTAGTTGATCGTATAACAGCAACTCTTTTACACGCTCTATCTTGTTGGTAATAATGTACTGCTGTATAGTTATCCCTTTTACCTCGGTAAATAAATTGGAGATATAATTGTAATCGTAGTCTACTTTTTCGCTGATGTAATGCGAATAATTGATAGCTGGCAATTCGTTAGAGAAATGAATCATTTCAACTATCACGTTTTTTACTTTTTCTATTAAAATACTCTTCTTATCGTCTAATAATTCAAGACCTGTTTTTAATAAATTTTTCCTGAGCGTTTCGTGTTGTTCAGGTGTAATATCAACTAATAATTCTACAGCACCTAAATCTACTACCACATGCGGTAAACCCATTTTCTGTAGTTCTTCTTCTACCATTGCTTTGCAACGCAAACTCACCATGTACTTAATGTATAACTTCATATTTCAACACCTCAATTTTTTAGTAAATCAACACAAGTTGCTTTCACACAACATAACACTAAAACAGGGTTTAGGGCAACGCTTATCACAATGAGAAAAAAGCACAAGGAAACACAAATGTATAGGGCATATAAAAAATAGACTTACACAAATACTTGTAAGAATTACATAATTCACAGATTTTACAAATGATGAAAACCTCACAGCAAAATAGCATAGGAGAAAATCAATTCAAATAAAAACTTCCTTACTTCATTGCCCTGTGGTTCTAAAATCACATTTCACTTCTCGCCTTTCACATCTTTACACTGCTTTGCTAAATAGAGGTTTTGCAGTAGTTTGTTGTTGACTGCGCAACAATTGCAAGTCAAATGCTTTGCAAATGTTGCGGATAAAATGCTTGCCGAATTCAGTAACCATTAAGCCCGTTTGATTCCATTGTACCAAACCATCGGCTGCTAATTTTTCTAATTCAGGAAAGGTAAATTCTCTCAACAATGATATGTGCTTAGTATGAAATACAGTGCGACCATTACAACTGATATTTAGGATATAGCGTTTAAAATCTACATCTTCTTCGGTTAAAAAATAGCCTTTTACAACACTTAATTTACCTGCATTTATGGCTTGGTAATAATCGTGTATAGTTTTGTGGTTTTGTGCAAAAGCTACGCCAGCATCGCTAATACTTGACACACCTAAACCAAGCAACATGCCTGTATTTTGGGTTGTGTAGCCCATAAAATTGCGGTGTAGCTTGCCTTGCAATTTAGCTGTGTACAAGTCATCATGCGGTAGTGCAAAATGATCCATACCAATATCTTGATAACCATTATCGGCAAATAATTTTTTACCTAATTGGTACAATTGCATTTTGGTATCAGTACTTGGCAAATCGTTTTCATCAAATAGACGTTGGCCTCTGCTTGTCCAAGGCACGTGGGCATAACTGTAAAAAGCCACACGGTCTGGCTGCAAGCTGATGGTTTGCAAAATAGTATTGGCCATGCTACGCAGGGTTTGCTTTGGTAGGCCATAAATCAAATCAAAATTCACAGATTGGTAACCAATGCGCCTTGCTGTTTCGGTGGCACGTTGCACATTTTCAAAAGGCTGAATACGGTTAATAATACGCTGTACTTCTGCATCATTATCTTGTACACCAAAACTTACTCGTCTAAATCCTAGGTTGTATAAGGTTTGTAAATGTGCTTCTGTGGTATTATTTGGGTGACCTTCAAAACTAAACTCATGTTCTGGGTGAATAATGGCATCTTTAAAAATTTGCGTCAACAACTTTTCTAAATTTTCTGGCGAGAAAAAAGTAGGTGTACCACCACCAATGTGCAGTTCTCTTATTACAGGTTTTTCAGTCATTAATGCCAAATACAATTGCCATTCTTTAATAATTGCTAGGCTGTATTCATCTTCTACACCATGCTGGGTGGTTATTTTTTTGTTGCAGCCGCAGTACGTACACAACGATTCGCAAAATGGCAGGTGTAAGTACAAACTAATGCCTTGTGAGCTATTGGTAATGGTAAATTGCTGCTGAAAGGTTTGCTGCCATTGATTTACACTAATACCTTCTTTCCAAAAAGGCACAGTAGGATAACTAGTATAGCGTGGCACAGCCACATTGTATTTGTTTAAAAGCTGTAAGCTTACCTGCATAAATTGTGATTATACGGCAAAACTATCTAGCTGGTGTGGCGCAGAATATGAGGAAGGTCAGTTTTAAAGATGATTTGTTTCACAGAAAGTAAATACGCAGATTACTTATTTCTTTTTCACAAAGGCGGCTTCATATTTTTCAATCCATTGGCCTACAGTAATTTTTGCTGCCAATTCACCTATTAAAGCAAAAGGTATTTGATCCATTTTTTTAAATCGTACACAACCTTTGCCCATATCTATTTTAGACGTACTAACTTTTGTGTAAGCCTGCAAAAACCAGTCAAGCAAATCAGTATCGCCGTAAATACCTAAGTGATGCAATACGATAAAGTTTTTCTGTGAGCCAATGCTTATAAAAGGCAAGGCATCTTTTGGCTTGCAATGGTAACCATTTGGGTAAAGACTGTGCGGCACTACATAGCTTATCATGCCGTATTGCATGGTTTCTTCAAAACCTTTTGGTAGATTTTGCTTGATGATGTCACGCAAAGTGCTCATTGCTTGTTTTCTATCTTCTGGCAGAGAAAGTAAATATGTTTCAGGAGAAGTTTCGGAAGACTGCATAGCTGTTACATTTTTGTTGAACTAAAATAGGCTTTTGCATTGACTTAGAATACAACAAGTATTTTCACTATTCACTATTGAGCAATGACCTATGAACCATTTAATATTGCCCTGTGCTTAACAACACCAAAGTACAAGCTTCTATTGGCTCAATACCATTGGCTTCGGCCAAACTAGCCAATTCATCATTTTCTGTACCGGGGTTAAAAATTAGTCGCTTAGGATGTAACGATACAATATAATCGTAGTAAGTTTTTTGATTAGCAGGACTTAAATACAGCGTTACTGTATCTACATTGTCAATGGGTGGATGTTGAGTAATAATAGGCGTTGCACCT
Organism: Parasediminibacterium sp. HNIBRBA5674; assembly: GCF_056745525.1. NCBI lineage: Bacteria > Pseudomonadati > Bacteroidota > Chitinophagia > Chitinophagales > Chitinophagaceae > Parasediminibacterium > Parasediminibacterium sp. HNIBRBA5674. The sequence goes on from NZ_JBQWIE010000045.1 coordinate 6,808, forward strand.
ATTATACCAGCTTTAATACCAATGGCTGTAACAGGATGCTGATGTGCCACTAATTTTTGCGTAGCTAAAAAGCTATAACGTTCTGGGTTTTCAGAAGCACCAAGTACAACGGTATTTTTGGGCATAACAATTATTTTTCACCACATAGGCACAGTAGGCACAAAGTAGTATTAAAGAATAACGAATCTATTAGGCAAGGTTATAAATAAAAAAGCACATTAAACGAATAGCTTGGTTACTATGTGTCTAATGTGCCTATGTGGTAAAGTTTTACTCCAGCCTAATTTTCAAACGTACTGTAGAAATACGGTGTTTTTGCTTCAAACTCAGCGCTACAAGTATCTACCATTTTGTACACACGAGTAATACCAAGGGCTTTACGTTTTTCGTACACTTGGTCATCATTGCAATTACCTTGTAATACTTTAGCTATTTGTGCATCACTAAAGCCATTTTTCTTCGCTTCTTTAAGCAAATCTTCTGGCAAGGTTTCTAAGCGATAGTTAGCAATGTCTTTTTCTATCGTACACAGCTTTTGTATTTGGTACAAAAACCATCTATCAATACCAGTTGCTTGTGCGATACTTTTTACCGTACTACCTTGCATCAATGCATCTTTAATACGGAAAATCCTATCCCATTTTGGTGTTTTAATATACTCAACAATTTCCTCGCTCTTCATCAAACTTTTACCATAATAACCCAAACCAATGGCATCGTTTTCTAAGCTCACACAAGCTTTTTGTATCGCTTCTGTAAAGCTTCTACCAATACTCATTACCTCACCTACGCTCTTCATTTGTAAACCCAAAGTATCATTAGCACCTTTAAACTTATCAAAATTCCAGCGTGGTATTTTTACAATCACATAATCTAATGCAGGCTCAAAGTAAGCCGATGTTGTTTGTGTAATCTGATTTTTCAATTCATCTAAACTATAACCAATAGCTAGTTTAGCAGCAATTTTTGCAATAGGGTAACCAGTTGCTTTACTTGCCAATGCAGAAGAACGACTAACACGTGGGTTGATTTCTACCGCAATTAGTTCTTCTGTTTCTGGGTTTTGAGCAAACTGTACGTTACAACCACCGTGGAAATTTCCAATGCTACGCATCATCAACATGGCTTGGTTACGCATATCTTGAAAAGCCGTATCGCTCAATGTCATAGCAGGTGCTACAGTAATACTATCACCTGTATGCACACCCATTGGGTCAAGGTTTTCTACAGTACAAATAATTACTACGTTATCATTTTTATCACGCAATAATTCTAGTTCAAATTCTTTCCAACCAAGTACTGCTTTTTCTACCAATACTTCATGAATTGGTGATGCTTCTAAACCTCTTTTTAAAGCTGCATCAAGCTCAGTTTTATCGTGTACAAAACCACCACCTGTACCACCAAGGGTAAATGATGGACGAATTACCAATGGAAAACCAATTTGTTGTGCAAACTCTTTACCTTCTAAAAAGCTATTTGCTACATGGCTTGGTGCTACTTTCACACCTATTTTCATCATCAATTGGCGAAACTTCTCACGGTCTTCTGCAGTATCTATCGCCGCTACGTCTACACCAATCATTCGGCAATTATATTTTTCCCAAATACCAAGCTCATCTACTTCTTTACACAAGTTCAATGCAGTTTGGCCACCCATGGTAGGTAATACCGCATCAATGTTATTTTCAGCCAAAATACTTTCTATACTTTCTGGGGTTAATGGCAATAAATACACTTTATCTGCCATCATTGGGTCAGTCATAATAGTAGCAGGATTACTATTAATCAAAATCACCTCAATACCTTCTTCACGTAAGCTGCGTGCAGCTTGCGTACCAGAATAATCAAACTCACAAGCCTGACCAATAATAATAGGGCCAGAACCAATAATTAAAACCGATTTAATTGAACTGTCTTTAGGCATGATTTGAATTTGGTAACCAGCTTTAGAACAAGTATTTGGCTGCTGTTGCGTCGCACACTTGAGCGTTCTTACCGCTGATTGAGCTAAAAAAATAAAATTGTGCAAATGTAAGGGTGTGGTACAAAAAAAGAGGTCATAAATTTTCAGAAAAGCCATTGTGGGGATAATAGTTTACATTAGCCGCCTTGCAATAGCAAGTTAATGGTTGTAGCAGCAACAAATTCGCTCTCCTTCTGTTATTATTACATCAATACAAACACATTTATTTATGGCGGTATTAAAAGAAGGCAGCAAAGCCCCTGCATTTAAAGCAGTTGACCAAAACGGCAAAACCATTGCACTTAAAGATTTTATAGGCAAAAAAGTAATCTTATATTTTTACCCAAAAGACGATACACCAGGATGTACAGCACAAGCTTGCAACCTTAGAGACAATTATCAACTATTGCTTGACAAAGGTTTTGCAATTATTGGCGTAAGCACAGATAGCGTAAAAAGCCACAAAAAATTTGAAGAAAAATACGAATTGCCTTTTCCTTTAGTGGCAGACGAAGACAAGAAAATTGTAGACGTGTACAACCTTTGGGGCGAGAAAAAGTTTATGGGTAAAACCTATATGGGCACTACACGTACTACTTTTTTGATAGATGAAACTGGTAAAATAAAACACATCATTGCTAAGCCAGATACCAAAAATCATACAGAAGAAGTGCTTGCAGCTTGGGATAAAGCGTAACTTTTTCAATTAAGAAATTCTCACCACATAGGCGCAAAGCCACATAGCATTAGCATTTATGTATGTTTTTCTATGTGTCTTTGTGCCTTTGTGGTAATTAAGCGTTTTTTATGCAACAATCAGCATTTACCAAAACACTACTACAATGGAACGAGCATGACAACGACCGTCCGATGCCTTGGAAAGGTGAAACAGATCCTTATAAAATTTGGCTCAGTGAAATTATTTTACAGCAAACGCAAGTAAAACAAGGTTGGGGCTATTACGAACGCTTTATTAGCAACTACCCTACTGTACAAGATTTAGCAGCAGCAACAGATGAAGCGGTGTTTAAATTGTGGGAAGGCTTGGGCTATTACAATCGTTGCAAAAACTTACTAGTTACTGCAAGATTTATTACTAACGAATTAGGTGGTAAATTTCCAAATACATACGACGAAATTGTAGCGCTAAAAGGTGTAGGGCCATACACAGCCGCTGCCATTGCTTCATTTGCATTTAACCTACCTTATGCAGTGGTTGATGGCAATGTGTTTAGAGTTTTGGCAAGAGTTTTTGGTATAGATACCGCCATTGATAGCACTAAAGGCAAGCAAGAATTTACAGCACTTGCCAACAAGGTTTTAGATACTAAACAGCCTGGTATTTACAACCAAGCTATTATGGATTTTGGTGCAACTATGTGTAAACCATTTGCGCCTCAATGCCATATTTGTCCATTACAAAATACCTGTGTAGCTTATCAAAAAGGCAGTATGAATTTATTGCCAATAAAAGAGAAAGTGCTTACTAAAAAAAGCCGCTGGCTATACTATTTTGTGATTGAAAATGAGGGCAAAACATTGGTACATAAACGCACTGCAAATGACATTTGGCAAAGCCTTTATGAGTTTTACGTACTAGAAGCAAATGAACAACAAGATTGGACGAAAACACAAGTACAGCAATGGTTTCAGCAGCAGTTAAATGTAACTGACGTTACTTTAATCAGTGTATCACCTTTACAAAAGCAGCAGCTAACACACCAGTTAATTAAAGGTCAGTTTATAAAAGTACAAGTAGCATCAGTGCCTAAAACATTAGCACATTACGAGTGGGTAAATAATAACGACATAAGCAAATTGGCTTTCCCTAAATTCATTAATCAGTATTTAACCGAGTTTGTAAACTTGTAAGAACTTCGAATGTGCGAATTCAGGGACTTCGCACAGCGAGAAACGCATTGCACAAATGCAAAGCCAGAATTTAGTGTGAAAAACACATTGCACATGTGCAAAGCCAAATCTCAAGTTGAAAAAACGCATTACACTCGTACAAAGCCAAATTTCAAGTTGAAAAAACGCATTACACTCGCACAAAGCCAAAATTCATTCTGAAAAAACGCATTGCACACCTGCAAAGCCAAAATTCGCTACAGAACAAGTAAGATATGCAATACTTAAACAATTTATGGCAACGCATTAATAATAGCTTGCTGAATGGCAACAAATTCATCTTTACTAAAACTCAATTTTTTATTGCCCAAATTCACATCATCAGGTACATCTGTTGGTATTAAGTGTACATGTGCATGTGGCACTTCTAAACCAACGGTTATCATATTCACACGGTTACAAGGAAACGCCTTTTCAATAGCATGTGCAATAGGTTTTGCAAATAATAACAAGGCTGATAAATAACTATCAGGCACATCAAAAATTTTATCTACTTCTATTTTAGGTACCACCAATACATGGCCTTTTTTTACAGGAAAAATATCTAGAAAAGCAATGAACTGCTCGTTTTCTGCAACTTTATAAGCAGGTATTTCGCCAGCAATTATTTTAGAGAAAATAGTCATAGTTGTGAAACGTAAAAGGTAAAACGTGAAATGATAATATTATTCAAATTCAAAGCCAATATCTCTTCTATAATTGATGCCATCAAAATGAATATTTGCCAATACTGCTTTCGATTTTTCTACTGCGGCTTTAATGCTATCACCTGAGGCTGTAACCGTTAATACACGGCCACCATTTGTAACTACACCTTGTTCGGATTGCTTAGTACCAGCATGAAAAACCATAGCCGCCCCTAGCCCCTCCAAAGGTGGGGGAAAGGAAATCAGTTTTCCTTTTTCATAATCACCAGGATAACCACCACTTACAGCCATTACTGTAGCAAAATAGTCTTCATTAAAATTAATATTTGCATCTTCTAAAGTACCGTTATCCATTGCTGCAAACAGGCTCAACAAATCAGTATCTAATCTTGCCAAAACAACTTCAGTTTCAGGGTCACCCATTCTGCAATTGTATTCAATTACTTTAGGTGTGCCATCGCAATTCATCAATCCAAAAAAGATAAAACCATTGTACACCAAATCTTCTTGTTGCAAACCTTTTACCGTAGGTAAAATAATGGTTTCTTCTACTTGCTGCATAAACAAGTCATCCATAAAAGGCACTGGTGTTACACAGCCCATACCACCTGTGTTTAAGCCTGTATCGCCTTCGCCTATACGTTTGTAATCTTTTGCATGACCAATAATTTGATAATCTACACCGTTGGTTAATACAAACACGCTTACTTCTATCCCTTCTAAAAATTCTTCAATCACCACTTTGCTACTTGCATCGCCAAACTGCTGATTGATAATCATATTTTCAAACACTTCTAATGCATCAGCATGTGTAGCGCTTATCACCACGCCTTTACCGGCAGCCAAACCATCTGCTTTTAATACTATTGGCAATGTATGATTGGCAATGTATTGTTTACCTTTTTCAAAATTATCTTTGGTAAATTCTGCATAAGCAGCGGTAGGAATATTGTGCCTTTGCATAAATTTTTTAGAAAAAGCTTTACTACCTTCAAGCTGTGCAGCCGCTGCCGAAGGGCCAACTACAAAGCCTTTCCACATATCTTTTGCTGCCTCCATAAAGTCGTAAATACCTTTTACTAAAGGCTCTTCTGGACCAACTACCAGTACATCAATCTTATTATCAATACAGAATGTTTTAATGGCTTCAAAGTCAGTAATACCAAGGTTTACATTGGTGCCAAATTGCTGCGTACCAGCATTACCAGGTGCAATAAATAGTTGATTACAATGGTGACTTTGAGAAATTTTCCAAGCCAACGCATGTTCACGGCCGCCACTACCAAGTATTAAAATATTCATGATTATAGGTTAGTTGGCTGCAAAAGTAAACCCTGCTTTTGAGAAGAAGTTTTGTTGTTAGGATTTTGTTTGAAATTAATTCCTATTTTGAGCGATATTTTTAAAAACCAACTCAAAATCTTTTATGAACGATTCTGCAGTGCAAAAAGGTCACCCAAAGGGGCTATATGTTTTGTTTGCCACCGAAATGTGGGAACGCTTTAACTACTATGGCATGCGTGCCATTTTAATTTTGTTTATGACAAAAGCCTTGCTTTTTGACAAAGCTTTTGCATCAAACTTATATGGTAGTTATACAGGTTTGGTGTATTTAACACCATTGTTAGGTGGTTATATTGCCGATAGATATTGGGGCAACCATCGCTCTATTATTACAGGTGGTTTAGTGATGGCTCTAGGCGAGTTTGTATTATTTTTCTGTAGCAACCTTTACCAAAGTGCACCACAATTATCTTCAGTTTTATTTTTTACAGGCTTAGGTTTAATGATTGCAGGTAATGGCTTTTTTAAACCCAATATTTCTTCTTTAGTAGGGCAATTATACCCTGATAAAGACAATAGAAAAGATGCAGCTTATACCATTTTTTACATGGGTATTAATGTTGGTGGCGCTTTCGGCCCGTTTGTATGTGGCTTGGTGGGTGATACTGGCAATCCTGCTGATTTTAAATGGTCTTTTTTGGTAGGTGGTATTGGTATGTTGATTAGTGTATTGGTGCAAATGGCATTTCATCACAAATATGTAAAAGGCCCTACAGGCCAAGTACTCGGTTTAGTGCCAGACACTGCACCTAAAAAAGCAACGAATCCTATAGTAGTTTTTGTAGGTTTATTAATATTATCACTAGTAACTGTAGCCTTAATTTATATCGATGCTAAAGTGTTTAACTACTTATTTTACTTGCTAATAGCTTGTATTTTATTAATTGCCTTTATAGTTTTTACCGATAAAGGTTTGTCCTCAGCAGAAAAAACCAAAGTATCTGTAATTTTCATTGTATCCTTCTTTGTTATTTTCTTTTGGAGCGCTTTTGAACAAGCAGGTGCTTCTCTTACCTTCTTTGCAGATGAACAAACGAATAGACATCTAGGTAGTTATGTTGTTCCTGCGAGCTTTTTTCAATCTCTTAACTCAGTTTTTGTAGTGTCATTTGCACCAATCTTTGCATGGTTATGGTTAAAGCTGGGTAAAAAAGAGCCATCATCACCTACCAAAATGGCCTTAGGTTTATTGCTATTAGCTATTGGCTATTTATGGATTGCTTTTGGTGTAAACAATGTAGCGCCTGGTATTAAAGTAAGTATGATATGGCTAACAGGCATGTATGCATTACACACTTGTGGCGAGTTATGTTTATCACCAATTGGTATGTCTTTGGTTAATCAATTAGCACCACTAAAATTTGCTTCTTTGCTAATGGCTGTGTGGTTTACAGCGAATGCCTTTGCTAATAAATTTGCAGGTGTATTAAGTAGTTTGTATCCAGATAAAACACCAACATCATTTCTTGGTATTTATCAAATGAACAACCTTTACGACTTCTTTATGCTATTTGTTGGTATGGCTGGTCTAGCTTCACTAATTTTATTTTTATTGACCAAGAAACTACAAACTATGATGAAAGCCTAATCAGTTTTTATCATAGTTGACTAATAAAAATAGCCGCCATTTGCAGTTGCAATTGGCGGCTATTTTTACATATTGTTCCAATAATTCTAAAACATTTCTACAGCCCAAGTTCTTGTAAATGTGTCGTTAGCTGCAAGCCTATTAATACCTTCTTTCTCTGTAAATTGGCTTGAGGTAGCTACATTATCAGCTATACCACACCAAGGTTCTATACAAACAAAATCTGCGTTTTTAGCTGCCCAAATACCCATATAAGGAAAGTCTGTGTAGCTGTAAGTTAGCCCATGATTGTTCTTAGTATTCAAAATAGAAATAGCGGTTGATTTCAGTTCTTTAAACACCAACGCATCTTTATAAAACAAAGCTTTAGTTAATGGCAATTTGTTGGTATTTTCCAAGCAAGGCACAGGTTGTAATTCTACCAAGCCATCAGCAGCTAATGGATAAATACCAGCATTTTCAGTTTCGTTAAATGCTAAATAATAATCGTCGTAAGCATCGCCTTGCACCAATGGTACTTTAAAAGCAGGATGCGCACCTACTGAAAAATACAAAGTTTCTTCACTTGGGTTTTCTACAATATAACTTACCGAAAGCTTATTAGCTTCAATGGTGTATTTAACAGAAAACTTAAAATTAAAAGGATATTGCTTTAAAGTTTCTTCTGTTGCCACAATAGTAAATGTAGCTGTATCATCGGTTTGATTACTCACTGCAAACACCATTTCTCTTGTAAAACCATGACGCCCCATTGTGTATTGCTTACCAGCAAATTCGTAGTTACCATTTTTCAAGCCACCAACTATTGGAAATAAGGTTGGGCTTTGCTTTGGCCAAAACTCAGGATTGCCATCCCATAAATATTCTAAGCCAGTTTGTTTGTTGTAAATGCTAGTTAATTCTGCGCCTTTAGGTGTAATGTTTACCTGTAAGTGCTCGTTAGTTAAGGTTACCATCAGCAAGGATTTTTTCTTGGATTATAAAACTTACGCCTCTGTCTCTTCTAATCTTTCATCCACACTATTGGCTATAAATCTAGCACTCATTTTACGTAAAGGATTTCTTCTTGCCTCAGCATAGCCATTTCTGCGTCTGTAAATATCTACCGCTTCAAACGTAGCCGCCAAGAAAGAGCTTGCATCTGCTTTGTCTTTACCAGCAATGTCAAATGCTGTACCGTGATCAGGGCTTGTGCGTACACCTTCTATACCAGCGGTAAAGTTTACACCTTCACCATAAGCAAGCGATTTAAATGGTATCAATCCTTGGTCGTGATACATGGCAAGCACACCGTCAAATTTCTCATGCAAACCTCTTGCAAAAAACGCATCCGCACTATAAGGACCAAAAGCTAGCATACTATGCTTAGCATCTTTTATCGCATATTTTATCACCGTTTCTTCCTCATTACCTATTAAGCCTTCGTCACCTGCATGTGGGTTTAAGCCCAACACAGCAATTTTCGGTTTCTCTATACCAAAGTCTTTTAGCAAACTATTGTTCATCATTTTCAGCTTGCTCAAAATAGCTTCTTTGGTGATGTGTTTACTTATCTCAGCCACAGGCACATGTTCTGTTACCAAGCCCACACGCATGTTATCAGCCACCATAAACATCAAAATATCGTTCACGCCAAACATCTCTTTTAAGTAAGGTGTATGGCCGTTATGCTTAAACGTGTCAGACTGTATATTTTTTTTATGAATAGGCGCAGTTACCAACGCATGAATCTGCTTGTCTTTCAAGGCTTGCACCGCTTGTTCTAGCGATATTAAAGCGTATTTACCGCCCAATTCGTTCAGTTGCCCAGGTGCTATCGCCACTTCTTCTTCCCAGCAGTTAAACACGTTTACTTGCTTGTGGCTCAGCTTGTTCAGCTCTTTGGTTGAGTGATAGCTAAAATTAATTTCAGGCAAGCCCTTTCTGTAAAAATTAATGCTTTTATTACTTGCAAACACTACTGGTGTGCACACATCTACAATGCGAGGGTCGCTCAATGCTTTAATAATCAATTCTATACCAATGCCATTCAAATCACCACAAGTAAACCCTACAATTGGCTTTTGCAATTCGTAATTCATACACAAAAAGTTAAAGTGTAAATGTAGGGAAGTTTAAGGGTTTTAGCCATTGCGTTCTAGCTTTACTGCAATTGCCATATTTATGTAACCAGCTTTGGTACTGCTATCATACATCGTTGCAAGTTTATATTGAGCTTGCGAAATACCTACTTGTACGGTTAGATACTTTATTGGGCTTTTATTGTAGCGTAGATTTTTTTATGCGAAGGGGCAAAGAAAGCAAAGGGCGCAACGGTTGTTATACTGATACACTGCCGTTGTTGTGTCTTTGACCAACAACGAAGAATGGTAGACGTAAAGAAAATCGGTATTAACATCGACAAAAGATTCAACTATTTTATTACCTTATTTTGAAGATCGCCACTGTTTATTGCCATCTGCGCTGTCACCTAGTTCAACACTTGCTGCACCACTTTTTGAATTAAACTCAACATCTTTTGTAAATATCCTATTCTCATCTATTATTCCATCTTTAAAATATTGTGTTCTTTTTTTAAAGGCGGCTGGTGCGCTTGTCTGAAACTTTGGTGCTGTATTAAGTGAAACTCTTGAGCCTTTTAGAACTACGAAATTTCCGTTAGAACTAATTTTTCCAAAAGCAAGACATCCATTTTTATTTTCAATCTTAAATGTATCGCCAATTGCCTCAGTAATTACTTCCGTTGTTTGAAACATTGGTTTCTGAATAGGATAAGCAAATGTGTCGGCTAGGTTAATTAAATTGATGTTCGCAGGAAAAAATGTTTCTGCTTTTTTGATGGCAATGTCTGGAATTTTACCTGCTCGAATATCAGATACAACCTGTTCTTTAGATTTTAATTGGTCATTAATTTCTTGAACTTTCTCTTTTAATTCATTTATCTCATTTTGCAATTCAACGACTTGCTCTTCTTTAGCTGATTTAATGCGTTCTATTTCCTTTACAACTTGCATAATTTCTTTCTCACGATTTTCCACATGACCAAAAAAATCATCATTTTCATAGTTACTAAATCCAATAATCTTTTCAAGACGGCTTAAAAGTTTCAAATCCGTAAGGTCTTTTAATTGAAATTCATAAATCACCTTCTCAGCAAAAGTTCTTCGATGTCGCCATTGAGGTGAATAAATTCTAAAATGTCTACCATTAGTTAAAATTGCTAATACAGGAAGTTCTTTACCACTATAGTCACTGAGCTGTTGCACATGATTGTTAATATTTATTCCTAAAGCCTTTGTTTCAACAATAATTCTATTTCCAATATTTATATCTATTCTACTTCCTTGTGCTGCATGTTCAAGATCCAATTCAACATGGTTGAACGCCTGTAGAAAGGGGATAACGATTTTATACTTGACATTATTCTCACTTTGAATAAAGTTGGTAAAATCAGTATTTGCCAAATTATTTAGCTTTTCTATATTCATTTTATTCGGTCTTTTTCAATTAAATTAAACCCATAAAAAAGTTGTAGTATTTCAAAAATACTTGTCCTAATTCAATCTGTGAAAATAATTCAATCGAACAACCAAATCAAAGGCTCACATTTTAATCCAAATATTTTCCTAAAAAAAATCCCTTACAACTATACTGTATATCAAAATATGCATTACATTAGCTTTGGTAAAACTACATACTATGGCTACTTCAAAAGTTGTTCGTGCTTATTCTGGTTCTGATGCTGAAATGCTTACCGCTGCTGCTACCATTATTGGTCATGCTAAGGATAATAAAGCGGCTTTAATTGCTAAACGTAGTAGCTGGAAAGACCCATTTTTTAGCAATATTTCTGCCGCTATTGATAATGCTTTTGTCAATATTTTAGGTGTTGATAGCGTAAAAGACCAGAAAAAAGCTACCAAAGCCTTATTAAAAGCTACAAAGGAAATAGTGCCACTTTTGGGTGATTTTAAAACACAAATAGAAGTAGACTTTGAAGATGATAACCGTGAAAAAGATATTTTACTAAGCCTTGGCTATGGTTTAATGCCTAAAGTACAAAAAGGCGACCAAGAAGCTTTAACCAAACTATTAGCCACTTTTACAACTAATATGTCAGCCACTTTAAAGCAAGAAATTGTAGATGCTGGCACCGATGCTGAGATTATTGATACCATCATTAGCTATGCAGCCATTATAAAAGACAGCAACGTAGCCCAAGAAAAACAAAAAGGCACTAAGAAAAATATTACTGCTGATGGCATTACACAACTAAATGCCATTTACAAACAAACCATTGGTGTGGCTAAAATAGCCGCTCGTTTTATGTCAGCAGATGAAGCAAAAGCATCATTATTTAGCTTTAATAAAACCAAAGCAGCATTAAACGCAACCACTGCAACAGCAGCTTCTAAAGCTAAAAAAGCAGCCCCAAAAGCCTAGTACAACAGAGTGAAAATCTTATACTTTAAGTTTATTACTAAACACATATTACCTAACCCAAGGCTTCAGCCTTGGGTGGCAATGAAAATAATATTGGCTTTAGCCAAAGTTTAATAGCTGTAGAAGCACTTTGGCTAAAGCCATATTTCATGAACTTTTATTTCCCAAGGCTGAAGCCTTGGGTTATTCTTTTAGATACATACAAGCAATTTTATCTCATGTGCCTATCTGCCTATGTGGTAAAAAAGACAAGCGCTTATCTAAATAGCACCTGCCCTTATCTAAGCTATATCTGTGCTTATCTAAGGCATAGCGGGGCTATCTAAATTATTGCTGCCTTTATCTAAATAGTTTCGGTGCTTATCTAAGCTACACCTAGCCTTATCTAAGCACTAGTGGTGCTTATCTAAACAATTTCTGCCCCTATCTAAACATTTTCTATTCTTATCTAAGCAATCTAGTGGCTTATCTAAGCATTTTCGGCCCTTATCTAAGCCCTACACAAATCCAAACCCGATAGCTATCGGGTCATAAATCCATTTCACTATGTTACTTTTGCCGCAATGCAATACACACTCAAAAAATCACTCGGGCAACATTTTTTAAAGGACGAAAATATTTGTAAGCAAATAGTAACAGCCTTGCAAGCACACCCTTTTACCAATCTGGTAGAGGTAGGGCCAGGTGCTGGCGCATTAACCAAATACCTGCTGCCAATAGAAAATATTAACTTTAAAGCAGTAGAACTAGATGATGAAAAAGTGGTGTATCTGCATAAAACCTATCCTGCTATTGCTGGTAAAATTATTAATGCCGACTTTTTAAATATCAGCGCACCATTTGCAGATAATTTTACCGTAGTGGGCAATTTTCCTTACAATATTTCGTCGCAAATACTGTTTAAAATTCTCGATTGGAAGGACCAAGTGCCTGTGGTAATTGGTATGTTTCAAAAAGAAGTGGCTATGCGTGTAGCAGCCAAAGAAGGTAGCAAAGTGTATGGCATTATCAGTATTTTAATTCAGGCGTTTTATGAGGTTGAATACCTGTTTGACGTGCCGCCAGAAAGTTTTAATCCACCACCTAAAGTAATGAGTGGTGTAATAAGATTGACTCGCAAGCCAACGAGCTTAGCTGTAAAAAGCCAGAAAGAATTTATACTGCTGGTAAAAATGGCTTTTAACCAACGTAGAAAAATGCTACGCAATGCAGTGAAAGGATTGTTTACCGCAGAAGTATTGCAAGACCCATTTTTTAACCAACGTGCAGAACAAATAAGTATTGAAAAATTTGCCGAGCTAACATTTAAAATGAACACAGGTGTGAAGATTGATAGGAACGCTGATGTAGATGGGCACGCTGATGACACGGATTTAGCGGATTAAAGCAGATTTTTTAATCTACCAGTTATGATGATAAAAGAACAGAACGTACAAGTGTGCGACGCAACGATGTTTAATTGAAATGCTAGTGCTGGTAACAAAAAAATCCTGAATATCATTGAGTTCATTCCAATCATTTGAAATCACAAATCCAAAATCATTTAATTTCATTAGAATCATTTAATCATACATTATGAAAGCAATTATTACTGCCAAAGTGCATCCTTACTTGCAAGCAACTTTGGAGAAAAATGGCTACGAGGTAACGTATTTACCAGCCATTACTTATGAAGAATTGGGTGCGCTAATAGGCGATATGACTGGTTTGATTATTACTACAAGATTAAAAATAGATGCACCAATGCTTGATAAAGCGCCCAACCTAAAATGGATTGGCAGACTTGGTAGCGGTATGGAATTAATAGATGTGCCATACGCAGAAGCCAAAGGCATTACTTGTGTGAGCAGCCCTGAAGGTAATAGAAATGCTGTGGCTGAGCACAATTTGGGCTTTTTACTAAGCTTGATGAATAAGATAAACAGCAGCCACCAAGAAGTAAAAAAAGCCCTTTGGCTGCGTGACGAAAACCGTGCTGATGAATTACTGAACAGAACCGTAGGCATTATTGGTTATGGCAATACGGGTAGTCAGTTTACCAAACTATTAGCCCCATTTGAAGTACAAGTTTTGGCACACGATAAATACAAAACTGGCTTTGGTAATAGCTATGTAAAAGAAGCAAGCTTAGAAGAAATATTTGAACAAACTGATGTGGTAAGCATGCATTTGCCATTAACCGCCGAAACAAAATACTATGCGAATGATGCGTTTTTCAACAGCTTTAAAAAGCAGCCATATTTTTTAACAGCTTGCCGTGGTAAGGTTACAGATACGGATGCATTGATTACTGCTTTGAAAAATGGCAAGGTAAAAGCGGCCGCATTAGATGTACTAGAAAATGAAAAATTAAGCAGCTACAACGATAAAGAAAACGAACAATTGCAATGGTTGCTTGCTCAGCCAAACGTAATAGTAACGCCACATATAGCCGGTTACAGCCACGAAGCTTTCTTTAAAATGGCTAAAGTAGTATTGGATAAATTGGGTATTAACTAATGTTAAAATTTGGCAGCCTTTTAATCTTATTTTAAGTTTAATTAGGCTGCTCGGCTTAATAAGCCTATGTTTGCCGCTCAATTTTAATTTACAATTTTACAAATGGACACAAAAATCACAGGAACTGTAAAGTTCTTCAACGAAGAGAAAGGATTTGGTTTCATCAAGCATGATGATTCAAACAAAGAAACTTTTGTACACGCTAATGGCTTAATCGATCAAATCGAAGCTAATGACAAAGTACAATTTGACGTGCAAGAAGGCCGTAAAGGTTTGAATGCCGTTAACGTAAAACGTATCGCATAGTAGTAATACTCTATAATACATTTTATCAAAGAGGCCGTGTTTGTACACGGTCTTTTTTTATGCCCATACTTATCAGTGATTTAATGATTTGAATGACAAAAATGATTGTTGCTATTCAATTTTGGTAGATTAATTTCTTCTTGGTACAAGTACAATGCATACGTACGCTATATTTGAAAGATTAAACAAAGACGTATGAGTGAATTATTGCAACAACTACAAGAAACAGTTACTTACATCAAATCTCAATTTACTAGCGAAGCTAAAATAGGTATCATTTTAGGCAGTGGATTGGGTAATTTTTCTCAAGAAATAAAAGCAGAAAAAGAAATTGCATATAGCGATATACCACATTTTCCTGTGAGTACCGTGAAAGGTCATGGTGGTAAATTAATATTGGGTGAATTAGGTGGTAAAAAAGTATTGGTAATGAGCGGCCGCTTTCATTTTTATGAGGGCTACAATCCTTTACAAGTTACTTACCCTGTACGTGTAATGAAATTATTGGGTGTAGAAACCTTGCTATTATCTAATGCTGCAGGTGGTGTGCATCCAGATTTTAAAGTGGGCGATTTAATGATTATTAACGACCATATTAGTTTCTTCCAAATTAACCCACTATTAGGCCCAAATGATGATAGCTTAGGGCCTCGTTTTCCTGATATGAGCGAGCCTTACAGCAAAGCATTAATTAATAAAGTATTGGCTATTGCTAGCGCAAATGATATTAAAGTGCACCAAGGTGTGTACACAGGCGTTACCGGCCCTACTTTTGAAACAAGAGCAGAATACCAATTGATTAAAGCCATAGGTGGCCATGCAGTAGGTATGAGTACGGTGCAAGAAACCATTGCAGCAGTGCATTGTGGTATGCAAGTATTTGCCATGAGTGTTATTACCGATTTGGGTATTCGTGAAGAAGAAAATATTATTACCCACGAAGAAGTATTACAAGCGGCCAAAGAAGCCGAACCTAAATTAACATTACTGTTTAAAGAATTGATTAACCAGTTGTAAAATATCTGAGCAAAAGCAATACTATGGCTTAACAAAAAAGGGTTTGATCTCAAATACGAGTCAAACCCTTTTCTTTTTGGCGATTTTATCTAATCAAAACTACCGTGCCTTTTCTGTACACTTCACCACAGTTAGTAATTGCAACCACCTGATACACATAAGTACCTAATGGCTGTGCAATGCCTTTATATGTGCCATCCCAACACGTGTTACTATCATTACCACTAAAAATACGTTCACCAAAGCGGTTATAAATATCCAATTGCAAATATGATACATTACCCCACTTTTTTACCCCAAAACAATCGTTAATCCCATCACCATTAGGTGTAAATGCAGATGGCATTTGGTAGCCAATATCTGATGCAGCATTAGATACCGTTACAAGTATCGAGTCTTCGGTATAGCAACCTTGTGTGCTGTAGCTTTTTACATGGTACATAGTGCTAGCAAATGGTGTGGCAACTGGATTGGCTGTGGCCGCGTATTGCAATGTTTGCGTAGGATACCAAAAATACTTTGCGCCGCCGCTAGCGTGCAATGTGGTTATACCTTTTACGCAATTAATATCGTTGTCTTTAGTAAGCCTCAAGCTTGGCGGCTGATTAACCACTACAACCACAGAATCGGTAGTGCTACATTTATTGGCATCAGTAACGGTAATATTATACTGTGTTGCAACTAATGGCTTCGCAATGGGATTACTAATACTTGCATTGCTTAGGCTAGCGCTTGGCTGCCAATTATAAGCACCAGTTGCACCAACTACTTGCAAGGTGGTACTATCGCCCTTACAAAAACCACTATTACCTGTAATGCTAAATACAGGATTTGGTAATAAACGAACAGCCACTGTATCGCTGCTAAAGCAAGTAGGCAAGTTGTAACCTGTAACTATAAAACTCGTGTCTTTAAGCGGCAATGCAATAGGATTAGCAATAGTAGTAGAAGATAGATAAGTATTGGCCTGCCACACATAGCTATTAGCCCCACTAGCTTGCAATTGTAGCGTGTTGCCTGTACAGATAGCAGTATCAGCATTTAGGGCAAGTACAGGCTTATTAACCACTGTAATTGTTATTGAATCTCTCTCAACTACTAAGGGTGCAAATACAATATCATCCAACGCAAAATCATTACCAGTTCTAATAGTATCTTTATTTATAACCGAAATAGAAGCATTGGTAGCATTACCAGATTTCCATGTAGTGTAAAACTGCTGCCACTGCCCTTCTACAGCACTTGCTTTAAAAACATTACCAATTTGACTACCATTAATTGAAAATTGAAGCTCAGCCGGATTACCTGAATAAATAGATTGTAACCAAACTGAAAAAATGTAGTTAGTATTTGTGGTTACTGGTACATCTTGTTTCCATACAATGATGTTAAAAACCGTGTCGCCATTTACCAACAACATATTGCCTGTACCTGTTGTATGGTCTACATTACTATTTAAAAATGGATGCCACGGAAAAGAATTAGTACCTACATAATATACACCTTCGGGTATGCCAGAGTTTGAATAAACATATTGAGAAGTAAAGCCAGTATTACCAGCTGAAAAATCGCCATTAACTACCAAATTATTACCTATTGTTTGTGTTTGTAGTAAATATTTTGTTGTGGATATAGGTGTTGCAATGGGATTACTTATTGTACTATCGCTTAAATCTTTTTTCGGTGACCATGTATAGCTAAATGCAGGTAAAGCTTGTATTGATACTGATTGACCAATACAAACTGATGTGTCGTTTGTGATTATTAGTGTGTCAAGCTTAAAAAAAGCTGTTGTAGAAAAAATGCTATTTTCAATTTTAAATTTAACTGTGTATTCTACAAAAGTATTACCCTTCGCATTATTTAAAATAAGCAATAATATAATAGGTAATAAGTGTTTTAGCTGCATTTGCAAATAGGTAAAAATAAAATCATAAATACTATGCCAAAAAAAAATTATTACAGGAAACATAATACTAAATTATCAATCTATTAGATGATTTTTAAAAATTAGCGAAACTTTAAAATTACGAGGTTTGTAACATGTAACTAAAATAAAAAAGCACTTGCTTTTTCCGTAAGTAGTTTAGTAATGTTGAACTCTTTAAAAGTTCTTATAGGCAGGAATCAAACCCACACTTACATTTCGACGAACAGGATATTAATTCGATAAAATAAGTCAATATGCTTTAACTCAGTTGACTCTATTTAAACAAAATCAACTGATTATCAGCATTTTAAGAGAAAGTCATTATTCTTGTAAAACCTGTTTTATGGCACTCTAACTAGTGTTTGCTTGCAAATTTTTGAGGAAGATATTTTGTCAAAATGAAAAATTTTCAGTTATGATAGCTACAGTAAAATCTTTCTAATTGAACGTAGGATGAAAATCAAAACAGGTATCTATCCATTAAAATTCTAGGTTACACACAATAGGGTTGCGCTGATGTACCCTCTTGCAAGCAAACTCACATCATCCGATTATCAGAAATTATCTTCTAAAAGGATAAGTGATAATTTGGCATTGGTAGGGGATAAACAAAAAAATTAGAATTGAAAGTCGCAATTGACACAAAATGAAGCCTACTCAAGTTGAAATAATTGAAAAAGATATAATTAAATATTATTTTATAATAACTATTAATTAACATTTAATTTGAAAAACATAATAGACCCTTATATGCGCAAAATTTATTCCATTATCGCTTAGTTGCAATCTATCCTTAGTACCTTTAATAACTGCTGTACTATTGCCAACAATTTAAGTAGTGTTCTATATTCTTTTAACTTGCCAATATAACTGTACTGAATAAATTATTGGCTAAATTACTACTCTGGCAATCTTTGGTAACTAAATGTATCTCTCATTCACTAAAATACTATGGTGACTCCTAAATAATTACTCTCGAAAAAGTTTATCCTCGAAATTAGTTAACGAAAATATCTTAAAACAAGACAGAGTTGCAACTAAAATAGCCTAATAGATAAAATGAGTTAAATAAAAAATTTAATTATGATTAAATTCCTTTAAATAAGTTTGCGATTGCGTATTATTATATTAGAAAGATAAACCCCTATATTAATCACATATGAACAAAATAATTGACCACATCAATATTGATAATTTTGCCGTTACGCCTAAATACTTACAAATTGCTAATTCAATACTAAAAG
>NZ_JBQWIE010000046.1:0-25079 GCF_056745525.1 Parasediminibacterium sp. HNIBRBA5674
AGGCTTCCTCCTGAAAATAGCATTATTCCTGTTTGCTTTACAGCTAAAGAAAATTAACTAGCAACTTGAGTTAATTACTACCATTAAAAGGGATGTAGCCGACTTTAACACACGTAATATCACTACGGTGCATATTGATGGGCTTCAAACCCTTACCGACACCTTTAATAATACGACTACCGATCAGGAATTAGAAGGGCTTGTAAAAGATGCAAATTTGATTAAAGATGGTATTGTTACTGCTATTCAAAAATCCATTCGTGCCATACGTAACATGGCTGAAATTGCGTACAACAGCAAGGGCAAGTACAGCGCATTTGGCTTTGAGGGTATGAGTGAATTAAGCCCTAGTGACCTTTGCCGATTAGTAAGCCGTGTGGTAAGGGTAGGTAATAAGTTAATGACCGATTTATCAGCACAAGGGTTAACCGCTACTCATTTAACAGACCTAACCGCTTTGGGTGTAGATTTAGATAAGGCAATAGATAATGTAGAAGAAGCAGTAGAAACAAGAGATTTAGAAACACAGGATAGAATTGTGAAAGGTAATGCGCTGTGGGCAGAAATGAGCCGCTTAGCATCAATAGGTAAAAGCTTGTATGAAGATACCAACGAAGCTAAGTACAACGATTATGTATTAACGCCTAGCAGTGGTGGTAGTTCTGCACCCACACCGCCACCAGTAGGGTAGGTGATAAGTTATTTTTAAACAAAAGAGGTTGCTAACAGAACACGTTAGCAACCTCTTTTTATGTCAACTAATATTATGCTACAACTTATCAGGTACAAACTGTGGTTGCTCCATTTTGGCTATTACCAGTTTATCGCTAAGGTTAGGTAGCACTTGTTTTAACGCTGCTAAGTTTTTTCCCATGGCATCTATAAAATTCCAAGTTTTGCCATTATCATCAGAAATGGCAATCAGTGTAGAGTTGGTACTCATAGTGCCGCCCATCATCTTAATCTCAATTTTATCTGGCACGGTGCATTGCAATTGCTTTTTCACTTTTATAAAAGCCGAAGGCTCGCCTATCACCACATTGTTAATGCTTAAATTCATGCCCTTAGCCTTCATTACGCCCATGCCTTTGCTCAGTTGTTCTAGCATTTTCGCTTCGCCACCAGCCGCAGCCACTACTTTAGGGTTGGTCATTTTAATCACCGTTTTAAAGTCTTGCTTTTTAATAGCTGTAGCCATTGCATTCGCTTGTGTTTTTAAAGCTGCAATTTGCTGTGGTGTTTGTGCCAAAAGGGTAGTAGCCATTACCAATAGCACTGCTACCAACATAAATGCGCGTTGTATCATACTGCTAAAGTAAAGGTTTATTGAAACACCCATCTAAAACCAATAGCCACACTATTTAAGCTAAGTGATGATAGGCCTGTAGAAATGGTAAAGTCGTCAATCTTATTGATTGATGTTGTTGCAGATGTGTTGATAGGATTTGTATGATTATAATTGATGGTTATTAAATTGTTTATGGTAGCATCTGCGATAATATTTTTTGTAATTTTATAACCAAGACCGATGCTTCCATTTGCATTTATGCCGTATCCCTGATTAATTACACCATTTACTACTGAACTAGCGTATTTGTTCCAACTATAACTACCGTTTAAATTACTTTCAAAAAAGCCAAAGAAATTTTGGTTGAATGACTTGATGCGTTGATTAAATATTCCTAGATTGATAGTGTTGCCAGATGTTTTAGTTTCACCACTATTAAATTTAGAAACATTATTGGAATAGCTAATTCTAAAACCTTTAATGCGTTTTTCAGATTTCACCCAGCCAATACTTGTGTTTAATGAGGTTTTAGTACTGTTAATTTCTTCCGAGGTACTATTATTGCTTGTATTAACGCTTTTGTACACATTAAACGATAAATTGCCGCTTAATACTTTTTCACCTTTGGTAAACTGTGCAGAGGCATTAAAGCTAATAATTAATAATGCTGCAAATAGAAATTGTTTTTTCATAAGAGAGGTTTTTTTATTTTAATGCGAAAGACGGTAATTATTTTTAAATGGCTGGAAGAAATATGCGAGTTTAACAAAATGTAAGTAATTACTTGCGTGGCAAATTCGTGTCATTCGCTAAAATTCGTGTCATCAAAATCACAGCAAATCATGCCAATCATCATTTATCAGCGGTTACTCTTTCTTTCACAAAATAAGCCACCAAACCCAAGCCAATTACGGTCAGTCCACCAAGCATCATTTTTACACCAGTAGAATAAAAAATAAAGCCCCAAAATAAGATGGCAACAACAGCAGGTAAAGGGTACAGCGGCATTTTCCAAGCAAAATGGGCTTTGCCTTTTCTATTTACCAATAATAATAAACCAATGGCTTGCGCTATAAACTGAATGAGAATACGCATGGCCAAAATAGCGTCAATCACTTCTTTTAACTTAAACAGTAAACTAAACACAAAAGCCACTGCGCCTAAAAACAACAGCGATACATAAGGAAAATGCTTGGTAGGGTGTAGTTTAGCAAATATTTTAAAGAAGGCACCATCTTGCGCAGCAGCAAAAGGTATGCGGCTATAACCTAGCGTTGCCGAAAATACCGATGCAAAAGCCACCCATAAAATAAGCACAGTAGCAATAGTGGCAAACGTAGGTCCAGCAAGGGTTTGCACAAATAAGCTTACTACAAATTTGCTTTGTTTAATTTGTTCAATAGGTAATACAGAAGCCACACTAATATTCATCATTAAATACAATACGGCAATGCCACCAATAGAAATAAACATGCTAAGAGGAATATTTTTCTGTGGGTTAATAATCTCACCACCAAGATGGCACACATTGTAATAACCTAAATAACTATACACGGTTTTTACACTTGCAAAACCAATGGCTGCTGCAAAAGCATGGTTTACGGTAAGCCCGTCGTTAATGTGTTTGATGGGTTCTAAAAAATTGCCGTGCAATAAACCACCACCAATAATCCAAGCCATGGTAACCAAAACACCTACCCAAAGTAGCACACTTATTTTGCCAATTGCTTCTATTTTTCTGTACAATAATGTGACGATTAATACCACTACAGAACCACTTAATATTTTGCCTTCGTACTTAGATAATGGCGTGATATAATTAAAGTATTGCGAAAATCCAATAGCCGCAGATGCAATAACCAATGGTGCTTGAATCATGGTTTGCCACACAAATAAAAAGCTCATCAGTTTGCCCCATTTGCCGCCATAACCTTCTTTTAAAAAGTTGTAACTACCGCCAGCTAAAGGATAGGTTGCACCTAATTGGCTCCAAACCATACCATCCACCATAGAGAGTAAAGCACCAGCTACCCAAGCATATAAAAACCAAGGACCGTTCATAATTTCTACCACCACACTTAGCACCACAAAAGGTCCAATACCAACCATATCAGTCATATTGATAGCGGTGGCTTGCAATAAACTTATCTTACGCTCTAACTTAATATCGCTCATAGTTGCAGTAGCTTTGGTAATAAAGAAAGTAAATTACGCGGAAATACAAATAGATTGCTTGTTATTTGCGAAACATTGTAATCTCTCGCAGAAAACGCAGATTACGCAGAAATAAAAAACAATACAATTAAGTAGACACGATACTAAAAAGAGGATTCTCTGTTGCTTCTTTGCTCTGTGTTTTAATATTGTTATCGGCGATAATCAGCGAAATCTGCGAGACAAAAATTAAATATCATGGCATCAACATTTAATACCGTTTCTTGGGCACAAGGCAGCAATATTTACGAAGTCAATATTCGTCAGTACACAGCAGAAGGCACTTTTGCAGCTTTCGCCAAGCACTTACCACGCCTAAAAGATATGGGGGTAGAAATTTTATGGTTGATGCCAATAACGCCCATCAGCGTAAAAGAGCGCTTGGGTACTTTGGGTAGCTATTATGCCTGTAGCAGTTATGTACAAGTAAATCCTGAATTTGGTACGCTAGCCGATTTTAAACAGTTGGTTAATGAAGTGCATGGTTTGGGTATGAAAATTATTATTGATTGGGTGGCAAATCATACCGGTTGGGATCATGAATGGACGGTAAATAATAGCGACTTCTATAAAAAAGATGCGGCAGGTAATTTTACAGAGTGCAATGGCTGGCAAGATGTTATTGATTTAGATTACGACAATTACAACATGCGCCAAACCATGATTAAAGCCATGCAGTTTTGGGTAAATGATTGTGATATTGATGGTTTTAGATGCGATATGGCACATTTAGTACCGCTCGATTTTTGGGTACAAGCTCGTACTGCTTGCGATGCATTAAAATATCTGTTTTGGCTAGCTGAATGTGAAGAAGTGGCTTACCACGATGTGTATGATGTGAGCTATGCTTGGGCTTTTATGCATGCTACAGAAAAGTTTGCTAAAGGTGAGGCAGATATTAATGCTATTTACAATGTACTACACAGTTATTCGCAATATCCTCAAGGGGCTAAAAAGCTATTTTTTACCAGTAACCACGATGAGAATAGTTGGAACGGCACAGAATATGAGAAATATGGTAATGCCGCTAAAGCCTTTGCTGTATTCACAGCTACTTGGAGCAATGGCGTGCCATTAATTTATAGTGGGCAAGAAAATCCAAACTTAAAACGCCTAGCTTTTTTCAATAAAGATGAAATAGAGTGGCAGCCACAACCGCAGTTGCACCAGTTTTACAAAACATTATTGGCTTTACACAAAACCAATGCTATTGCATCAGGCGAAACTTTCAATTTACCTACCAATCACAATAGAGTGATGGCTTTTTTAAGACATTTTCATGGTGAAGTGGTATTGGTATTACTTAATTTTTCTGGTGATGATAGAATTAAGGTGTCAGTAGAACACAAATGGCTACACGGCAAATTTGTGAATGCATTTTCTGAAATGCAGTTTGACTTTAACGTGCAAGAAACCTTTGAGTTAATGGGCTACAATTATCTGGTGTACAAAAAAGTTTAAAAGAAGGGGGAATTAAAAACGGGCTCGGGTGAAGGGTTTTCCAAATGGAAATATCATTGTTATTTAACTACCTGAAACTTGCCACTTTCTACAATATTACCACCTCTGTCTCGCACTTGAAATATGTACAAGCCACGGTAATAATTATCAAGGTTGTAGCTTAATTTGGTTGCACTTACAGGCTCGTCGGCCATTTTTTTACCTAAAAAGTTATAAATCTGAAACGTGTAAGATTTGTCTAAACCGTCAAACTCGAAGTTGATAACAGACGTTGCAGGGTTAGGATAAAATTTCGCAATTTTTACAATTACCTCTATGTTATTATTATCTGTGGCACAATCAGCTAACTGCGCAAAACTGCCAGTAGCAGTTGTAGATAATAGAATAATAAATAGGTAAAATTTTTTCATTTACAAAATTGTGATATCACAAAAATAGGCAAACGTTTTTTATAAACAAATTATTGCTGCGCAATCGTTCTTAAATTTTATAAGAAAAGCTTTTGCACAGCAATAATTATTACTGTTAACTTAGTTAAGGCTAGTTAAAGTTGCTTGAATATTTTCAAAACTTGGTAAATCACCAGGTGTAGGGCAAACTTCAGCATATTTTACAACGCCTTCAGTATCAATTACAAAAGCTGCACGTTTACTTACACCTAGCATACCAAATGCAGGAAAAGTTTCGTACAATACATCGAAAGCAGTAGAAGCAGCCTTATTAAAATCGCTTAATAATTGAAAATTTAAATTTTGCTCTTTTTTAAATTTATCAAGCGTAAATAAACTATCTACCGAAATACCTAAAACCACTGCATTCGTGTTGTTATAAGCAGCAATATTGTCTCTTACATTGCAAAGTTCTGCTGTACAAACGCCAGTAAAAGCTAGTGGAAAAAACAATAACACCACATTTTTACCTTTCAATTCAGACAAGGTTACTGGGTTTTTGTCGCTATCAAATAGTGTAAAATCAGGGGCTTGAGCGCCAATTGCAATACTCATGGTTATTATATTTTTAAAATGATGGTTGCAATGTATAACACAAGGCACTGTGCTTTGTTATTAAATCAGAAAGTTTTTTTGGGGCTGTCGGTTGTAGAATCGTAACCAAGCTTTTGTTCGGGCTATTCGCTGCAATCTTTTTTTCGTGCCTCAAAAAAGTATTTCCGCTGCTATCCCGCAGCCTTTCAGCAGTAGAATATTTATTCAGCTTGCCCAATATTTTAGTTGTTAAAAAAGCCTACTTATTTAGGCTTAGCCAATAACGGTTTTAGTTTTTTAGGTGATTGCCTCGCATCGAATAAAGTAATTACCTCTACTGTTTTTCACTTATTTCGGTAATAAATAACATGTTGATTAGTAATGGCATAATTGCGAATATTTCTGCTTTTACTATAATATCCAAATACGTGTGGGTTTCTTGAAATGATGACGTAAAATGTTTCGAGCTTATCTAAAAAATCGTCAATTATTTTTTGATGCCAATTATCTTTTAAGTAAGCCAAGACGGCTTCAATATCTTGCTTTGCTTGTGGTGATATTATTACTTGTTTGGTTTTATTAGCTGCCATACTTACTTCTCATGCCGTCTATAAAACCTTTAAAATCAGAACCTTCGCCTTTATCAAGTTGTGCAATGCCATTAGCAACTTGCAATTCAACCGCCTTTTTATTAGTTACCAATGAAGCTCTGTTTTTTTGCGCATTGATTTCTTTTAAAACAATCCAAGCTTGCTTCAATTCATTTGTATCCATCGTATCTAAGCTTTCAGATATTTTGATTTTCAATTCGGCAGTGCTCATAAAAATATTTTTTTAAAATTACAGATTTGATAGAAATTTATTCATTTTACCACTTGAATTTTTTAAATGGGTTTGGTTTATTGCAAGATTTTGTAGTACGAATTTGCTAGATGCAAGAAATACTCTATTCACCAGTTATCCCCCTTAAACTAGTGGTATGCCTACTGTTTGGGCTATTTTTCATTTACTGTATTTATCTTTATTCATAAAATAGGTAGTATTTGAAGCAATTTCTTGCGTATTTGTATCATATTTTAGTACAAATGCCCCAATGCATATAAGATACGGTGTAAAAAAACGTTCTACCATGTATTGGCAAAATGCTACTTAGTGAATGCAATTAACCTAATATGAAACAAATTATCCCCTTTTTCTTATTCATATGCTTATCGTGTGTAGCCAAGGGGCAAGATATTGCAGAAAGTTCAGACAATCATCTGTCTACTTTAACTAACGCTATTATAAGCGATGCTACTTGGGCTGACCCTACCATTTTCGCTTTTTCTAACACCAATATTTGTATAGATGATAGCGTACTGATAGGTGTAAACAATCTACCGTCTGATGCATTAGGTTTCAATTGGCAAAAAGATGACGTATCAATTGCAGGCGCTAATAAAGTGCCTTTTCCTGCTAAGCAAGCAGGTGTGTACACGCTTTCAGTTACACTAGCTAATGGTACAGTATTTATTACTAATAGTGTTACCGTAACATTTGCAGCAGCAAGCGTTGCACCTGTAATTACTGCTAGAGGTAGTACTAGCTTTTGTAACGGTCAAAGTGTGGTGTTGTCATCATCAGATCCCGGCAGCATTCAGTGGCAAAAAGATGGCATTAATATTTTAAATGCGCAAGCGCAGACTTATACAGCAACGGTTGGTGGTAACTACCGTATCAAATTCACACCACTTATCGGTTGCCCAGGCTATTCAAATGAAATCACAGTTTCTGTTACCAATATTGTAGGGCCTACCATCACAGAAAATTCACACCCTGTACCAGTGTGTATTGGTAGTACTATTAGGCTTACATCATCGGTAAGTGTTGTGCAATGGCAAAAAGATGGTGTTGATATTGTAGGTGCAACTGGCCAGTTTGTAGATATAACCGATAATGGTACATATCGTGCTATACAGCCGGCAGTTGCTGGCGGCTGCAGTGCTATTTCTAATGAAATTATCATCAGTTCGTTTTTACCAGTACAACCTACACCTACTATTACCGCTAACGGTAGTACTACTATTTGTAGTGGTAATAATGTATTGCTTACATCATCAATTGCTTCTAGTAGTGGCTCAGTGGTTCAATGGCGTTTAAATGGTGTAGATATTTCTGGTGCAACTAATACTACTTATACAGCTACGCAATCTGGTAATTATACCGCTTATGTAGCAGGAAGCAGTCGCTATTGTAACAATACAGGTACACCTTCTAATACCATCTCTGTAACTGTAAATCCTGCACCTACAGCCGCTGTGGTTACAGCAAGTGGTAATCTAACTTTCTGTTCAGGTAGCAGCGTTACGTTTACCTCAAATATTGCTAACGTACAATGGCAGAAAGATGGCATAGATATATCAGGGGCTTTTGGCAGTAGCTATGTGGCTACACAAAGTGGTATTTATAGAGCCGTGGTTAGAGGTGTTAATGGTTGTGATGCCTACTCAAATGCTTATACTGTAGTGGTAATAGCTGCAAATTCAACACCAGTAATTACAGCAGCTAGTGCTACTAATATTTGTTCTGGTAGTTCGGTAATACTTACATCAAGTGTTGCTGGTGTACAATGGCAATTAAATGGTGTAGACATAAGCGGTGCGGTGTTACAAACTTATACAGCTACGCAAGCTGGTACTTATAGAGCTTATGTAAGCACAGCCTCTAGTTGCGGATTAAATTATTCTAATAGCATTACGGTTACTGTATCAGGCGCAATAGCCATACCAGTAATTACAGCAGCAGGGCCTACTACTTTTTGTGATGGTAACAACGTGATATTACAATCTAGTGTAGCCAATGTGCAATGGCGTTTAAATGGTACAAATGTTGGTTCGCTAGGTACTGCTTATTCAGCTACAGTAGGGGGTACTTATACCGCTGTTGCGTCAAATGGTGGTTGTAGCGCCGTATCAAACGCAATAGTAGTTACAGTAGTTACACCTAGTGTAGCGCCAGTAATTACTGCTAGTGGCCCAACTACTTTTTGTAATGGTGGTTCAGTATCTTTCTTATCAAATGTTGCGGGTGTGCAATGGCAGTTAAATGGTGTAGACATTAGTGGCGCAACATCTCAGGCTTATACCGCTGCTCTAGCAGGTGTGTATAGGGCATATATCCCTTCTGCTGCTTGTAGCAATGTTTACTCAAATACATTAGTAGCTACAGTAAATACGCCACCAACCGCCGCTGTGATTTCAGCAAGTGGTGCAGTTAGTTTTTGTACAGGTGGTAGTGTTACACTTAGTTCAAATGCTTATCCTGTTCAATGGCGCTTAAATGGTAATGATATAGGTTCGCTTACTTCATCTGCTTTGGTGGTAACTACTGCAGGTGCTTATACAGCAGTAAGAACGAGCGGTGCTTGTTCTGCTACCTCTAATGC
This sequence comes from Parasediminibacterium sp. HNIBRBA5674, assembly GCF_056745525.1. Classification (NCBI taxonomy): domain Bacteria; kingdom Pseudomonadati; phylum Bacteroidota; class Chitinophagia; order Chitinophagales; family Chitinophagaceae; genus Parasediminibacterium; species Parasediminibacterium sp. HNIBRBA5674. The sequence continues at coordinate 9,371 of NZ_JBQWIE010000046.1, forward strand.
AATAAATGTGGTGGTTAATTCACCAAGTACAACACCTGTAATTACAGCTGCTACTGCCACAAGTATTTGTACTGGTAGCACTGTTACTTTATCTTCTAGTGTAGGTGGTGTGCAATGGCAATTAAATGGTGTAGATATTAATGGCGCAGTTTTTCAAGCATACAATGCTTCTACAGCAGGTGTTTATAGGGCTTATATACCCGGTAGCTCAGCGTGTGGTACTGCTTATTCAAATACGATTACAGTTACGGTTGCTACTTTGCCTACCGCACCTACTATTGCAGCCAACAGCAGCTTAAATATTTGTACAGGTGGTAGCGTTGTGTTGTCTTCATCTAGTGGGCCAGTTTTGTGGCAAAAAGATGGGGTAAATATTAGCGTAACACCTACGCAAACTATTACTGCAACTACTGCAGGCTCTTATACTGCTTACACAACCAATGGCAATTGTATTAGTTACTCCACACCTTTAGTAGTAACAGTCAGTGCAACTACTATACCTGCTATCTCATCTGTAAGTGGCAGTAATGTTATTTGTGGTACCAATGGTGTTACACTTACTTCAACTGTGGCTGATGTACAATGGCAATTGAATGGTGTAAGTATTCCTGCGGCTGTAGGTACAACCTATACGACTGCCGTGCCTGGTACTTATACCGCTGTAACAACTGCTAGCTGTAGCATTGTTTCAAATAGTGTTATTCTAACTTCAGCACCAGCACCTGTAGTGCCTGTTATTTCTGCCAATGGTAGTGTGAATTTATGTAGCGGTGGTACAGTTACTTTAACATCGTCTGCTGCAACTGTTCAGTGGCAAAAAGATGGTGTAGATATTTCTGGTTCTGTTGCACAAACATTGCTAGTTACTACTTCTGGCACTTATAGGGCTTATACAACCAATGGTACTTGTAGGTCTGTTTCAAATGTTATTATAGTAACTATCAGTAACAGCGTAGCCCCTGTAATTTCAACAGCTAGTGGTGCATCATTGTCTATTTGCCCAGGCTCTTCTGGTGTTGTGTTATCATCTTCAGTAAGTGGTGTACAATGGCAGTTGAATGGCGTAAATATTACTGGTGCTGCTGCGCAAACTTATACAGCTACTGTTGCTGGTATTTATACCGCAGTTGTAGCAGGTAATACTTGTAGTTCTAATAGTTTAATAGTTACTGTTGCTACATTGCCACCAACACCTGTGGTTGCAGCTACTGGTGTTACTACATTTTGTAGTGGTGATAGTGTAACCCTTGTTTCTAATGTGGCAGGTGTACAATGGCTAAAAGATAATGCAACTATTGTAGGTGCTACAAGCCAAGCTTTAGTAGTAAAACAAAGTGGTAAATACATTGCTACTATTAGCAACAGTGCTGGTTGTACGGCATCTTCTAATGAAATTAGTGTTGTTGTAAATACACCTGCTGTTATTCCTATTGTTAGTACCAACAATAACTTAAATGTATGCGCTGGTACCAACGTTACGTTTACATCATCAGTGGCTGGTGTAACTTGGCAGAAAGATGGTATTGTAGTAGCTGCAAATGCACAGTCTTACGTTGCTACAAGTTCTGGTAATTACAGAGCATTTATACCTACAGGTTCTTGTATAGCTTACTCAAATATTTTAACGCTTACGGTTGTGGCTGCACCTGTTACGCCTACAATCGTGCCTTCTGGCGCAACTACCTTCTGTGATAGCGGTAGCGTAACGCTTGTAAGTAATTATGCCAATGTACAATGGTATAAAGATGGTATAGCAATTAATGGTGCTACTAATAGTACTTACACAGCTACCAAAGCCGGTGTATACAAAGTAGCATCAAGCAATGCATTGTGTATTACTTATTCTAATGACATTACTGTTGTGGTTAATTCGCCTACGATTGTGCCAGTGGTTATTGCTAGTGGTAATTTAAATATTTGTAGCGGTACACCATTAACATTATCTACCAATACGGCTGGTGTTGTTTGGCAAAAAGATGGGGTTATTATTGCAAGTGGTGTACAATCACTGCCAGTTACACAATCTGGTATTTATAGAGCCATCTTATTTGGCACAGGATGCCCTGGCTATTCTAATAGTATGGCTGTAACAGTATCACCTTCACCGGGTACACCATTTATCACGTCTACAGGCGCTACTACTTTCTGCGATAGCAGCAATGTTATCTTAGTTTCTACATTGCCAAATGTGCAGTGGCAAAAAGATGGCATTAATATTTCTGGTGCTACTACACAAACCCTTACTGTTACTACATCTGGTACTTATAGAGCTTATGTGGCTAATAGTACTTGCATTAACTACTCAAATGATATTCCTGTAACGGTAAATAAACCGCCTATTATACCTGTTATTTCTGCAAGCGGTAGCTTAAACACTTGTAGTGGTGCGCCAGTTACACTTACGTCAAGTGTAGGTAATGTTGCGTGGCAAAAAGATTTTGTAACCATTGCCACCAATACACAAAGCATTACTGCCTCTGTGGCTGGTAGTTATCGTGCCGTTATTTTATCAAGCACTTGCCCTGCTTATTCTACACCAGTACAAGTAAGTGTTACACCGTCGCCTGCTGCACCTACTATTACTGCATTAGGCAGTACTACTTTCTGCGATAGTGGCTTTGTTACATTGTCATCTAATATTTCTGGGGTACAATGGTTAATGGGTGGTAATGTTATTCCAAATGCTTTTGGACAAACTTATACGGCTACTAAAGCAGGTGTATACACAGCCGTTCAATATGGTACTAATGGTTGTAACGGCATTTCAAACGCCATCACCACAACTACCACACCGGCAGCATTTACACCTATCATTGTTAATTTGGCTAGTTCTAATAGTTTCTGTGCGGGTTCATCGGTTACGTTGGTATCTAGTGTTATTGATGTTACGTGGCAAAAAGATGGTGTGAGTATTGCAAATCCTGGTAATAATACACAATTGCTACCTGTTACACAAGCAGGTACTTATAGGGCTGTTTACACAAAAGGTACTTGCCCTGGTTATTCGAATGCTATTACTTTAACTACCATACCACAGCCATTAACGCCAATTGCTTATCGTGTTACACAAAATCTTTGCGATACTGGCTTTGTAACCATTGCATCTACTTTAAATACAGGTACAATGCAGTGGCAAAAAGATAGTGTAGATATACCTGGTGCAACTTCATCTACTTATCTGGCAAAAGCATCTGGTGTGTATCGTATGGTGATATCAATACCTGGTGCTTGCCTTAGCTATTCGCAAAATTTGCCAATTACCATTAATACAGCTTTAATACCTGTAATTGTATGGGATGGCAATCAATTTAAAACATTTACCCTGTACACTAAATACCAATGGTATTTAAACAATGTAGCTATTGCAGGTGCTACTACCAATACTTACAAGCCTACCACACCGGGCAATTATAAAGTAATAGTAACGGCTGGCCCTAATTGTATTTTTACAAGTGATGTGTACCAATTATTAGTAACTGCTGTAACTACACCTACTGTTATTAATGGTGCTATTGTGAAGCAATATCCTAACCCTGCTGCTAATGAAGCATGGGTTGAGTTTTCGCAAATACCTACCAAGCCAGTAACGGTACGATTGCTTAATGCAACAGGTGCGGTACTACAAACGCAACAAACAAGACAAAAGAAAATCAGTTTACCAATTGCTAACTATACCAATGGCCTGTACTTTATAGAAGTAATTGGTGCTGATGAAAGAATTGTATATAAACTAGTAGTTAATAAATAAGTACCAATGACAAGATTACTCTCAATACTATCTGTAGTTTGTATGCTGATGTTTAGTGGCTGCATTAAAACCGCCATCAACGATTCAGACCCAATTGTTTTTACTACCGATGCATCTGCAAATAATATTAGCGTCGCTTCAAGCTTTCCTTTTAAAGTAACTATAAGTAGCCGTATTGGTTATAGTGGTTTAAATGTTGCTGTAACTGCTGTTGAAGAAGTAAGTGGCTTATCTGTAACGCCACAGCCACCATCTTTTAAAACCAATATTGCAGATAATAGCACAAGTGTTATTAATCTGCCGCAGCAAAAGTGGGTAGTAACTACTATTAAAGTTACTGACATGTATAACGCCAATAATACCGCCTCTAAAACCTTTAGAGTGATTTATAAATAAACGCTGTAGCAAAAGATTCTGAAAAAATATGCCTCAATTTGAGGCGTATTTTTTATTGTCCTATCTCGTTAATAATATGTAGATGATGCTGTGTGTGGATGATTAAAAATTTAATGGTTTGCTGTTTATTAAGCTTGCCAAAGTATGGATGCGGAAAGAAATTGTTTGCAGCAAGGGTAGGTAATACCTCAAGTAGTTGATGGGTTGTAACTAGTGCCGCCTGAATAGTTGCTTCTGTTACATTCTCTTTTGGCTGTACCACTTTCGGTGCTTTTGCCTTACCTCGTGGTATGCGTTGTCTAAAAAATACCACCGTTCTCATCAAGTTAAAAGACCATTGGTAGTCTGTAGGGTTAGATGCTGCAACGGTTTTAATAATTTGGTTAATGGTTAACAACGCATGTTCTATTTGCCAGCCCACTGTTGATGCAGTAACTGCGGTATTTGTTGCCGAGGCATTTGGTATTTGTGCTTCTAGTTGCTGTACAAGGATTTTAAGTGCAATCATGTTGCCAAATTACAGGTATTGTGTGGGTTGGTAAAATGAAAGTTTGGATAAACAAATCCAATATTTACATAACCTAAGGCTTTACCCCGCAGGTGGTGGCGGTGTAGCAGGCGTAGAAGTTTTGGTGGCTTCTATCAGTTGTTGATACTGCACAATGGTGGCATTCATATCATCTATACATTTTTTAAGTGCGGTAGTATCTAAGCCATCGGCTTTAGCCGTTTTGTAGCGGCTCACCACAATATCGGTCAGTTCTTTATAAGCTTCATTAGCAGGTGTACGCAGTTTGTAAAACGATTCTGCATTCGCATCTACACCCATATCGCTGCTGCGTTGCTGAAATGCAGCTATAAAAGCCGTGTTAGCAGCGTCTATTTCATCTATCCAATCTTTACCGCCAAGGCTATCTATGGCCGCTTTAAGGGTTGCATTACTATTGTAGTCAGCCACTATTTTAGATAGCACTGCCGACTCTGCTTGATAGTTAAGCGCATAAATATTGCTGCCATGTGTGTCTAAATATTGCTTTACCACCAATGCAGCCGCTTTGGTAGCTGCGTTAGGGTGCTTGGTAAGCGAGGTAACCCACATTACAAAACCAGAAATAGCATTATCACGCCTAGCATCTAGTGCTTCAATAATTTTGGTAAGGGCAAATGCTTTTTCGCGGTTAATGGCAGCTTGCAGCTTGGCCAAAAATGCAAATAGCGCATCACGCTCTGCTTTTATTTTAGAAACTACAGGGTTGGCAGCATCTGCAATGCCAATAATGAGAACGAAAAATTGATACAGTTCTGTAGATACCAACTTCTTCAAACTGATTTTTTTAATCATACAAATATTTTTTTAATTTTTAGCAAAATTGCTTATGCTAATGTAATAAATTATATGGGTTGTTGAACGCAGAATGTAATTTTTTAAATGAATTTTAATATTTATCCCAAATGATTGTTTTTGAAGTAGGCTAAAAACAGAAAAAGTTCAAAAAACTTTTTTGAGGCTTGTGCCAAAGTGGAAAGACTTGAAAAAACTTTTTTGAACGCTTTGCCCAAGTGGAAAACCTTCAAAAAACTTTTTTGAGGTTTATGCCAAAGTGGAAAGACTTGAAAAAACTTTTTTGGACGCTTTGCCAAAGTGGAAAGACTTGAAAAAACTTTTTTGAGGTTTTTGCAAAATGAGGGGTGATTTAATTTCCGACTTTGTGGTATGTAGGGCAGACGATAAGCATCAAGCATAATAACAAAATCAGTTAATTCAATAGCCTATAAGCATTAGGTGAGTGACCAACTTTTTGTTTAAATAATCTGGTAAAGTGTTGTGGGTATTTAAAGCCTAGTTCGTAAGCTATTTCACTTACCGATTTGTTGTGGTCGCATATTTTTTCTTTAGCTACATCAATTAGTTTTAGCTGTATGTATTCTTGGGCGGTTTTGCCAGTTTCTTTTTTAATTAAATCGCCAAAATAGCCTGCCGATAAATGCAACGCATTAGCGCAGTACGCTACAGAAGGCAAGCCGTTTGTTTGCGGCTCATCGGTGGCAAAATAGGTATTGAGTAATGCTTCAAATTTCTCTACAACACCTTTGTGTACGGTGTCACGAGTAATAAACTGACGGTCGTAAAAGCGAATGCAGTAGTTTAAAAACAACTCAATATTAGACACAATTAAACGCTTGCTGTGCTTGTCTATAGCATGTGTTAGCTCGTATTCTATTTTGGCAAAACAATCCAATACTATCTTTCTTTCACGTTCAGATAAATGCAATGCCTCGTTAGATTGGTAGCTGAAAAACGAATAGTCTTGCATATGTTTAGCCAATGCTGTACCGTGTACTAAGTCTGCATGAAACACGAGGGCGTGGCCTTTTGGCTGATAGGTTTCGCCATTACTATTTACGCCAGCCACTTGCCCCGGCGCAAGAAATACCAATGTGCCTTCTTGGTAATCGTAGGTATGTCTGCCATATATTAAATCGCCACATTTTACATCTTTTAAAAAGATGGTGTAAAAGCCAAAGTACATTTTAGAGCCTTGCCTAGGATGAGCTTTTGATAAATCTACCACGCTTACTAGCGGATGCAAGGTTTCGTTATTGTTAAATGCATTGTAGTCGCTCACGGTTTCAAATCTGCGTATGGCATCCATGGTGTTATGCTTTGTTTATTTCAAAGCTACCATTTTACCTAGCTTGTTGTTTAATAGTAAGCTAGTATCAGCAATATTGGTAGTAGAAAACGCAATTTGTATAACGAGCCGCTGGATTTATGTAATGATGTTTGCAGTGTAGACAAGTGTTTCAAAAAAAGCTTAACAAGAAAGTTAAGCTAAACAACTAAATACATTAATAACTATAAAAAACACAACCATGAAAATAACGATGCTATTGTTGCTGTTGCTATTAAGTATGCAAGTAAGTTTTGCGCAGCAGCCACCCATAGAAACTATTAAAACACCCACCAACATTACACCTGAACAACAAGCCATAATGGACTTATCTAAACAAAAATGGCAGTGGATGGCTGATAAAAATATAGCCGCTTTAGGGCAATTGTTTGACGACAAATCTATGTTCATACACATGGGTGGTACATGGGGTAAAACCACCGAGCTTTCAACTATTAAAGAGGGTGGCATTTGGTATAAAAAAGCAGAAGTGTATTCTGTTGTGGTAAATATGTTTGGCAATACGGCTGTATTACTTAACGATATTGATTTGGTAGCAGTAGTGGGCGGTAATGAAGTGGTAAACCCGTTTATGGTAACAGAAGTGTACGTGAAAGAGAAGGGTAAATGGAAAATGGCATCACTTACGTTTTCGCATTTGCGCAGGGCTGTTAAAATGCCTAATGCCAATAGCAATCAACCACAGCATTAACGCTGTAAAATAAATACAATAAGACAAAAAGCAAACCGCTAACCTAGCGTTAGGTTGGCGGTTTTAGTATCTAGCTTTAATGTCTTAACCAAGTATAAAAGCCATCATGCCTTTAGGGCCGTGTGCACCAAGTACCAAGCTTTGTTCTATATCAGCCGTTTTAGATGGGCCAGCTATAAACACACCAAAGTCGTAATTGGTATTGGCTATTTTATCGTAGCCAATGTGCATGTTTGGCACTATCTGTTCTTTTGGTATTACTACAGCTAGTTGCTGTGCTATAAATGGTAGCACACGGTAGGTAATAATATTTTCAGTAACCCACACAGCGCCATTTTCTGCCACAGCAAAGTGTGCAGGTATTATGGCTAGCTCTACATTTTCAAGGTTATGTGCATCTTCTTGTGCGCTTTCTATTACTGTAGCAGCGCTAGCAAGTTGCGGTATGGTAGTTACTACTCTGTCAGCGGCTTTACTTTCATTTTGTATAATGGTGGCAATCTCATCATAGCTAGCTACTTTAAAAACTGCCACATGTAGTATTTCTAACCTAGCAGCTAATTCATCTACCCAATTTTTATCTTCAACCAATACATCAACAACAGGCAGTGGTCGCTGCGCTGGTTGATTTTGTTTTACTTGTGCTAGTATAGCTTCTCTACTCATACCTACAGCCCCCTTGCGTCCCCCAAAGGGGGAATTTTAGAAACTTCCTTTTTAGAAACTTCTTTTGGTTAAAATTAATTTTTCTATCATTTGAATAGCCACTTTATTCCCCCTTTGGGAGATTTGGGGGCTACATTTTATTCTCTTTATACCACTCTTTAAACGATTGTTTTGGTGCGGCTGGCATTTCTCTTTCTTTAAACCAAGGGTTTAGTTTGTTGCTTACTAAAAACGGTACGTTCTTAATTACCCAACGGCCTGCTTTACCTGCAAAATCGTAGAGCTTTGGTGATGATAATACATAGCTCATTACGTTCATGCTGGCGGTTTTAGCAGCAGGTGCATAACCTTCCTTTACAATCACTTGTCGCCATTTGTATAGTTGGTCGTGTATATCAATTTTTACCGGACACACATTGCTACAACTACCGCAAAGGGTAGAGGCAAAAGGCAAGTCGGCATTCTTTTTCATATCCATATTTGGTGTAAGGATAGAACCGATAGGCCCAGCAACTGCATTGTGATAACTATGCCCACCGCTACGTCTATACACAGGGCAAGTGTTCATACAAGCACCGCAGCGAATACATTTTAAAGCATTTCTAAAATCTTCTTTACCCAAATGAATGCTTCTGCCATTATCTACCAAAACAATATGTACTTCTTGGTGTGGTTGTGGCGTTTTAAAATGACTTGAGTAAGTTGTAATTGGCTGACCAGTAGCACTGCGAGCCAGCAAACGTAAGAAAACACCCAAGTGTTTTTGCTCAGGAATTAATTTTTCAATGCCCATGCTAGCAATATGTATATCGGCTAAATGCGCACCCATATCTGCATTGCCTTCATTGGTACATACTACAAATTCACCAGTTTCTGCAACGGCAAAGTTGACACCTGTCAATGCAGCTCTGCGAGTTAAGAAGGTTTCACGCAAATGCGTTCTTGCAGCGGCGGTTAAATATTGTGGGTCGCTTGCACCTTTTTCTGTACCTAAATGTTCGTGAAAAAGTTCGCCTATTTCTTCTTTCTTTTTATGAATACATGGTAGAACAATGTGGCTTGGTGGCTCGCCAGCAAGCTGTACAATGCGTTCGCCAAGGTCGGTATCAATTACTTCAACACCATTGTGTTCTAAATATTCGTTCAGGCCACACTCTTCTGTCAACATGCTTTTGCTTTTAACCATGCGGTTAATGCCATGCTTCTGTAAAATGCTATGTACTATTTTATTGTGTTCAGCAGCATCGGCCGCCCAGTGGATTATTACACCATTTTCTTTAGCCTTGGCTTCAAATGCTAGTAAATAGTCGCTTAAATTAGATAGAACGTTGTTTTTTATTTGCGAGGCGTATTCACGTAGTTGCTCCCATTCTGCAATACCGTGGCTTGCTTTGTCGCGTTTTTCACGAATAAACCATAATGTTTTATCGTGCCAGTTTACTCTAGGTTCATCGTTGTTAAATTCAATTGAAGCATCCGCATGATTGGTTACCGAACTATGCATATGTCTAAACGTTGATTTTGTTTTGTTAAACTGATTATTGCAATTCCTTTTTCGCCTTTGCCTTTCTGCCTCCTTGCCTTGTCCTCTTTCTCTTTTTACTCAGCGTTTAAAATCTCGGCAATATGAATGACTTTTGTTTTGCTGTTTTGGCGTTTTAAAATGCCTTCAAGATGCATTAGGCAACTCATGTCAGCCGCTGTAATGTATTCAGCTTCATGTTTTACATGGTCAGCCACCCTGTCTTTACCCATCTTGGCACTTACCGCTTCTTCAGCCACGCAAAAGGTACCACCAAAACCACAACATTCGTCAGGTCTGTCAAGTGTAATCAGTTCTAAACCTTCCACCATGTTCAACAAATGGCCGGGCTTAGAAAAATTAGGTGCGTTTAATTCTGTCATTTGGCTAAGGTGCAAACCTCTTTGCCCATGGCAGCTTTGATGTACACCCACTTTGTGCGGAAATTTCGCTGTAATATGTTCAACCTTTAAAACGTCGGTCAAAAATTCTGTTAGTTCGTACACTGTTTTTCTAATATGCGCTTCTTCTTTAGTGTGCGCTGCCGTGTGTAAATGCTCTTTTATGTGTAATGTACAGCTACCCGATGGCGATACCACATAATCGTAACCAGAAAAATTATCTACAAATAGTTCGTTACAAGCTTCACTTTTACTTTCAAAACCACTGTTGGCCATCGGCTGACCGCAGCAGGTTTGCTGCAAAGGATAACTTACTTTACAACCAAATTTTTCTAATAACTGTAGTGTTGCAATTGCTACCTGTGGGTAGAATTGGTCTATATAACATGGAATAAAAAGTGCTACGTGCATTGCTTATTGATAGGCTTTCGCCAATTGTTTACTCGTTCCTAAATCGTCTATACCTAATTCAACAACTTTATCAGGTTTTGCATAAATTGGCTCTTGTTTTTGCCCTAAACCAACACCTGCAAATGTTCCTACAAATATTACTTCATCTGGTGACAGTGTCATAAATTGTTTTAAATATGATACCAAATGAGAGACGTCAAAAATAAGATTTTTATCGTTCTCATCTTGATAAGTTTTGCCATTAATTGTCAACTATAAACGTAAATTATTGATATAATCTATTTAATACGTAGCAGCTACCCATTATACCTATTACAATTTTGCACTGGCTTTTGTTGGCTAAAAACCAAGTTTTTAATTTGTAATACCATCATTATTATAAAAATTTTTCATCAAATTCGTTGGTAAAGCCTGTTACCTCGTAGCGAATGCTATCTACTACAACTGCCGGTAATTCATTATCTATGTTTCCTTAAGGGCAAAGTTTCATTTCCTATAAAACTAAAAGTAAATTTTTTAATACTCTAGCAATCTATTGCTTAATTTTTGGAATTGATTTATAAAAAATGCTATAAAATGTATCCGACGAATTTATTCCCGAAAATGGCTTTTGTTCCAAAAAATGGACAATTGTGTATATTTTTGAAAAATAATTTTGTTGATAACCAATGTTTTGTATTTTTGGCACTTATATTGAAAATGACGTCGTGCAAATGACGGTATCTCACTTATAAAAATTAATCCTATGCAGAAGTCAAACATCTTTCACGCTAGTTGCTCCTTTTTGTGTAAAAATCACAACCGCAACGCAAGTAATGCACATTCTACTGTCTCCAAAATTCTCCTCTTAGCAGAGTTGTAGCTCATTTGTTTGTTGTACATATAGCGTAAAATACAAGTTGTTATCCAATAATCTTTTTTAAAGCCAAAGTAGTATCTATGAAACACATATACCAACTATACTTAACCTAGCCTAGGCTAAGATTTTTACAACAGTCTAATTCTTTACAACAGCTGTTAGTAAACCTTTAAGAAATTATAGAAAAAGTGGCTGGTTTACATACTAGTTATGTTCAAAATTCGTTACTATTTTTTCTAAGTGATTAATCCGTAAAAAAACAGAAGCCTAATTGATATATCAGTTAGCCTATCCGTCCTTAAATAAATGAGACTAATTAAATATTTGTTATGGTTGATTGTGCTATTTAAAGTCACACCAACTATTGCACAGTATACGAACGTTCACTATATAGCACCAAGCCCTTGGGGCTATTTCAATAGGTACAACGAACTTGTAATTACAACTACAAGTACCACACCAGTTGCTGTATCTATTGCAGCGAGTGATGGGACTGTTTATTCTAATTCATTAACTACCGTTGCAGGTTCACCTTTACGCTACAGGTTTTCTGCATTAGATGCGTCAGCTAATTACTCAAATGTTGTTTTGAGCGGTCAAGGCCTTAGAATTTCGGCCTCTGTTCCTATTGGTGTGCAGGTTAGAAATATTGCTTCTGATAATTATACGTATAGTGGTCTTGGTCCTGGTGATTTAACAGCTTGTGTACAAAAAGGTAATACATCTTTCACTAGTTTGGGTGATCAAGGTTTGGGTACGTCTTTTAGAGTCGGTTATTATGCCAATGTTACTGGTCTTACATGTTATGCAAACGAAACAGGTGCGCCACTTTATGGTGTAATGGCAATAAATAATAATACCAATATTTATGTAAATGGTGCATTGCTTACTACTTTAAATGCAGGTCAAGGTTATTTATTTCAAGCACCTATTGGTAGTAGCGTCACCTCTAACAATAATATAGTGTTAAATACTGGTATGCGTGGCGATAATACATCAGGCTGTGCTGATGGGGTTGAAAGCCAAGTGATTCCAGTAAGCAATTTAGGCAACACATATATAGTTGTAAGAAGTAACGGTAATACTGGTTATGAAAGATCTACCATTGTTGCAACTAAAGCAAATACAACAGTTACTGTTACAGTTCCATCAACCAATAAAACTACTACTTATACATTGGCAACAGCAGGTAGTTATATTACAATAAACAATGGCGATGGTACAACTGCTTATTCATCATGTTACATCACCTCTGATAATCCTGTAGCAGTTTATTCAGGTTCAGCCGATGGTTGTGAAATTGATATGATTGTACAGCCACCTTTAAATAACTGTGCAGGTTCATTTGATGTACAGACCAATCAATTCTTAAACAATGCTAATGGTGGAAACTCGGTGTTTCCATATTTTGGTTATGTAATTATAAGAAGTGATACAGCAATTGTATATTTTAACGGTACTAATTTAGAATCAATTGTTGGTAAAAGAACGCAAATTGGTACTACTGGTTATTACCTTATTAAGTATACAAACACGCAATTAGGTAATCCTGCAAACTTACGTTTTGTAGTAAATGCACGTATAAATGTTGCTTTGATTGAAAGTGGTGCAGGTTATTCTATGTCTGCATTTATTTCATCTATTTCTAATCCGATGCCGCCGCCAAGTGCAAGTTCTAATTGCTTGCCAACAACATTTACGGCACAAGGTGGTTTTAATTCATATCAATGGTATAAAGACAGCGTAGCCATTTCTGGTGCGGTGGCACAAACTTATGTGCCTACAACATCTGGCTTATATAGCGTAACAGGTACCAATCAAAATTGTGGTACCAGTTCTATTTCAACCGCGGTGGCAGTTAATCCTAAACCAAATGCAGGTGTCGACCAGATAGTTTGTAATAATAGTAGAGCTACTTTAACTGGTACAAATCCTACAACAAATACTTGGATAGCACAAGCTAGCAATCCAGCAGGCGCTGTGTTAAGCAATACCAATAATGGTATTGCATCAGTAGATTTTAGTAATACCGCTGCAGGTAATTATAATTTTATTTATTCTGCTGGTTGTGCAGATACTGTAACAATATTTGTAAAAGCAACGAGTAAATCTCTAACAACAGCAAGTATTTGCGCAGGTAATAGTTATAGCTTTAATGGTAAAACATACACAACAAGCACGGTAGATACTATTCGCTTAGTAAATAGGGTAGGATGTGATAGTTTGGCAATCTTAAATTTAACAGTAAAGCCAAATAGCGCTTCAACTACTACTATAAGTATTTGCGCAGGTGAATCTTATACGTTTAATAGTACTACATACACTACATCTGGTACTTATACCAAACGATTTACAAATAGTGTAGGCTGCGATAGTATAGCTACGTTAGTTTTAACGGTAAATCCTACTAGTAGCTCAACTACTAGTGCGAGTATTTGCTCTGGTAGTTCTTATGCGTTTAATGGCACTAATTATACAACAGCAGGTACATATACTAAAACTTTAACCAATGCAAAAGGTTGTGATAGCATAGCTACACTGGTATTAACTGTTAAGGCAACCAGTAGTTCTACCACAAATGCTAGTATTTGTTCTGGTAATACCTATACATTTAATGGCGTTTCTTATAGTAATGCAGGTACTTACACAGCACGTTTAACAAACAGTGTTGGTTGCGATAGTATTGCTACTTTGGTGTTATCAGTAAAACAGCCATCTAGTTCTACTACTAACGCTAGTATTGTTTCTGGTAACTCGTATATTTTTAATGGTGTTACGTATACCACACCTGGTACTTATACAGCACGCTTAACAAACAGTGTAGGCTGCGATAGTATTGCTACTTTAGTGTTGTCTGTTACTTCATTATCTACTACCAATGCTTCTATTTGTTCTGGTAGTTCTTACCTGTTTAATGGTACTGCCTACACTACATCGGGTACATATACAGCTAAGCTAAAAAATATGTACGGTTTTGATAGTACTGCGACGCTTAACTTAACAGTTAAAAACACATCATCATCAACTACAAATATTAGCATTTGCAGTGGCGATTCATATACATTTAATGGTGTACAATATACAAGTGCAGGTACTTACAGCACTCGTCTTACAAACAGTGTGGGCTGCGATAGTACAGCCATTTTAGTGTTAACAGTAAAAGCAAAAAGTAGTTCCACTACAAATGCTAGTATTTGTGCAGGTAATTCTTACACGTTTAATGGCGTTACATATACAAGTGCAGGTACTTATACAGCCCGCTTAACTAATAGAGTAGGTTGTGATAGTACTGCTACTTTAATCTTATCGGTAAAACAGCCATCAAGTTCTACAACAAATGCAGTTATATGTTCTGGTAATTCTTATACGTTTAATGGTACTAGTTATACAACAAGCGGTACATATACCAAAACTTTAACCAATAGTGTTGGTTGTGATAGTATAGCTACGTTGAATTTAACTGTAAAACCAACTTCTAGTTCTACAACTACTGTAAGTATATGTTCTGGTAGTTCTTATAGTTTTAATGGTACTAGTTATACAACAAGCGGTACATATACTAAAACTCTCACTAATAGTGTTGGTTGCGATAGCTTGGCAATTCTTGTGTTAACAGTTAACGCAAATCCAACAATAGCTGCTATCTCTGGTGTTTCTTCTATTTGTGTTGGTACAAATACAACATTTTCAAGTGCTACATCAGGTGGTATTTGGAGTGCTAGTAATAGTGGTTCTGTTGCTTCTATTGACCCAAGTACAGGTGTAATTAACCCTTTTGGTTCTGGTGTTTCTGTAATTACGTACACTGTAACAAATGCATTTGGCTGTACAAGTCAAGTAACAAAATCATTAACTGTTAACCCAGTACCATCTGTTACTCCAATAATAGGTGCTTCAAGTACTTGTGTTGGTAGTACAACAGTGTTAACAAATGCAAGTTATGGGGGTAGTTGGTCTTCTAGTAATACCAATATTGCAACAGTTGGTTCAGACGGTACTGTTAGTGGTATCTCTGCAGGAAATGTGTTAATAAATTACACATTAGCTACAGCAACATGTAGTACAACTGTTTCAAAAAGTTTTACTACATCTTCATCTACAAGTTCTACCACAAATATTAGCATTTGTCAAAGTGCTTTACCATACAGTTGGAACGGCTTGACGTTAAGTGCAGCTGGTACTTATACAAAGACTTTAGTAAATGCAGTGGGTTGTGATTCAGTAGCGACGTTAAACTTGACAGTGAAAGCGACAAGTGCATCAACAACAAATACAAGTATTTGTCCAAGTGCCTTACCATACATTTGGAATGGCTTAACATT